>NZ_WYCT01000279.1 GCF_011008945.1 Streptomyces harenosi | reverse complement strand
CCGGTCACCCCGGCCCTGCCCGCCCACGATCCCGGCGACCCGGTGGAGAACGCGGTCATCAGCCGCCTGGCGGGGAACTGGACGCGGCGGGCCTCGGTGAAGAGGACCGAGCCCGACCTGGACGACCTCTTCGAGCCGCACCGCCCCGACTACCCCGAGCACCTGCTGCCGTTCCGCGACCACCCCACCTATCTCGCCCTGGACGAGCCGGTCCGGCGCAAGCTGCTCGCCTGGGCCTGGGTGGCGTTCAACAAGAACGTCATGGACAACGAGCAGCGGGTGGTCAACCCCGGCTTCACCCTGATCGCTTCGGGAGCCTTCGAGGCCGGACTGGGCGAGTCCGCGGTGCAAGCCGTCACGCAGGCCATGGTCGACGAGCAGTACCACACCCTGATGCATCTCAACGCCAGCGCCGTCACCCGCCGGCGCCGCGGCTGGCACCTGCCCGAGACCGCGCTGCCGCTGGCGAAGAAGGCACGCCGGCACGAGGAACGCCTGGCCGCGGCGGACCACCTCTGGCAGCGGCACCTGACCACCCTGGCGTTCACCACCGTCTCCGAGATGTCCATCAACGCCTATCTCGACCTGATGGCCCAGGACGACGAGGTGCAGCCGGTCAACCGCGTCACCGCCGAACTGCACAACCGTGACGAGTACTGCCACGCGTCCCTCTCCAAGGAGGTGGCCAAGGCCGTGCACGCCAGGCTCGACCCGGAACGCCGGGCGTACTTCGTCGAGGCGTTCGGCGACGGGCTCGCCGCCTTCGGCGCCAACGACTTCACCACCTGGCGCCGCATCGTCCGCCTGCTGGACATCGAAGGCGGTGAGGCCATGATGCGCGACGTCGAGAACGAGCCCGGCCGCACCCTGCTGGTCCAGGACTACAGCGGCCTGCACGGCCTGTGCGCCGAGATGGGCGTGCTCGACGAGGTGTCCTTCGACTGGCAGTCCGTCACCGTCCGATGACCGTCCCCCGCACGGCCGCGGAACCCGGAGCGAACCGCCGGGCACAGCGAGGAGAAGACCCAGATGGAGTGGCTGGACCCAGACGACGCGGACTACGACGCCGCGCGCCGCGTCTGGAACGCAATGCACGACCGGCGCCCGGCACGCATCGCGCGCTGCCGGGAGACCGCTGACGTCGTCGCCGCCCTGCGCTTCGCGCGGACCGCCGGGCTGGAGGTCTCGGTGCGCGGCGGCGGCCACAACGTCGCGGGCACGGCGCTCGCCGACGGCGCCGTCATGATCGACCTGTCGCCGATGCGGCAGGTGACCGTGGACCCCCGGCGGCGGGTCGCCTACGCGCAAGGCGGCTGCCTGCTGGCCGACCTGGACACCGCGACCACCGCGCACGGGCTCGTCTGCCCGACCGGCATCATCTCCCGGACGGGCCTGGGCGGGCTCGCCCTGGGCGGCGGATACGGATGGCTCAGCCGGCGCTGGGGCCTGACCTGCGACCACATCCTCGCCGCCGAGGTGGTGCTCGCCGATGGCTCCGTCGTCACGGCGACGCCGGACAGCCACCCGGAGCTGCTGTGGGCGCTGCGCGGAGGCGGCGGCAACTTCGGCGTCGTCACCCGCTTCACCCTGCGGCTGCGCGAGGCGACCCCGGTGACCTGCCGCACCGGCGTCTGGGACCTGGAGCGGGCGCCGGACGCGCTGGAGGCGTACCGGACGTTCACCGGCAAGCTCTCCCGGGACCTGCACGTCGGCGGGGGATTCAAGGTCGCCGGTGCCTATCCGGGCCGGGACGGCTGGCTGCCGGACCGTCTGCGGGGCAGGGCCGTCCTGTCCCTGACCGCCGTCTGGTTCGGACCGCCCGAGCAGGCGGCGGACGCCGTCGCCCCGCTCCACGAGGCGGTACCCCCCGCGGCCTCGACCGGGCGCACCACGACCCATGTGGAGCTCCAGACGATGGGCGATCACGAACGGCCGGCCGGCAACCGCTACTACACCAAGTCGACCTACCTGGACGACCTCACCGCGCCCGTCGTCGAGGAGTGCCTGGCCACCGCACGCGGCATCCCCTCGCCGCTGTCCTCCGTCCAACTGGAGTACCTGCGCGGGGCCGTCGCCGACATCCCCGAAGAGGACTCCGCCTTCCCCGGCAGGAGCGCCCCCTACATCTACACCGTGTCCTCCCAGTGGACCGAACCCGCCGCCGACCGCACCCACATCGACTGGACCCGGGACGCCGTCGCACGGCTGGCCCCGTACAGCCACGGCGGCGCGTATGTGAACTACCTCCAGGACGAGCCGCGCGGCAAGGTCGCCGAGGTGTACGGAGCCGCCAGGCTGGCGCGGCTCGCCGCCGTCAAGGCGATGTACGACCCGGACAACGTCTTCCACCTCAACCAGAACATCCCCCCGGCCGCGGCCGGCGACCGAAGGCAGGCAGATGCGCATCGCGGTGGTTGACGGCTTCTCCGCAGGCCGTCTCCTGGTGCAGGAACTGAACCGGCTCCACGCCGAATGCGTCCACCTGAGGACCAAGCCCGACTTCCGCGAGTCCTACACGCGCGGCTTCGACCCGGACGCGTACATCCGGGACCTGGGGCACGTCGACGACATCGGCAAGGCGGCGGCCGCCCTCGGCGAACTCGGCGTCGAGCGGGTGATCGCCGGAGCGGAGTCCGGGGTCGTCTTCGCCGACACCCTCGCCCACCACATGGGCCTGCCCCACAACCGGATCGAAACGGTGCGGGCCCGCCGCGACAAGGCGGAGATGGCGCGGTGCGTACGGGAGGCGGGTCTGGACGCCCCCTGGGGGGCGCGGGTCACCTCCGCCGACGCGGCCGTCGCCGGCTTCGAGGAGAACGGCGGCCGCGCCGTGGTCGTCAAACCGCTGACGAGCGCCGCCACCGACGGTGTCCACGTGTGCCGCACGGCCGGCCAGGTCCGGCGGTACGCCGAGGAGATCCTGGCCGGCGACGACTGCTTCGGCGACCCCAATCACGCCCTGCTGGTGCAGGAACACCTGGACGGCCAGGAGTACATCGTCAACACGGTGACCGCCGGCGGTCTGCACAAGGTGGTGGACGTCTGGCGCTGCACGAAGATCAGCGGGCCCGGCGGTGAACCGGTCTACGACTACCACGAGCCGGTCGGGCGCGGCGACCCCCGGGGCGAGGAGGTCGTGCGCTACACCGAGCGGGCCATCACCGCACTCGGGATCACCGACGGGGCCGCGCACACCGAGGTCATGCTCACCGTGCGGGGACCGGTCCTGATCGAGACCGGCGCCCGGCTCATGGGCTCCACCCAGCCGTGGCTGCACGCCGAGTACTCGGGAACCTCGCACGTCCACCTGCTGGCCCTGGCGCTGACCGACCCGGAGGCGTTCGCCCGCTTCCCGGACGACGGCATCCGCTGGTCCCACCGGATCCGGCAGGTCTACCTCAACAACAAGCGGGCCGGGCACTGCCGCTCCGAGCGGTGGCGCCAGGCGCTGGCGTCCCTGGACACCTGCGCCGGGATCAGCGCCGCCCTCACCCCCGGTCAGCCGGTGCCGCGGACCGTCGACCTGGCCACCGTGCCCGGATACGTGTACCTCGTCGCCGAGACCCTCGAGCCGATCCTCCGTGACTACCGGGCCATCCGCGCCTGGGAGGAGAGGGACCTCTACCTGACCTAGGCACCGGCCCGGGCGCGGCGACCCCCGCCCCGGCCGGCCACCACCACCCGGGCACCGGGCGCGCCCGGGACCCGAACGCGTCCTCGCACCGCCCCACCACGCGGCACGGGCCGACTCACACGAAGGAGCCACCGCTCATGGCACGACTCCTCATCGCCAACTGCTTCACCGACGAACTCGCCGGTGACGCCGCACGTCTTCCGCAGGCTCATCTGCAGACCGCCGCCGCCTCCTCCCACCTGCTGCTGTGGTTCGCGCGCGACGGCGACCTGATCGTCCTGCCCGAGGAGCCGGAACCCGAACTCCTCGCGTACGTCACGGACATGACCGGGACCGACGCCGCCACCCTGCGGCTGCTCGTCCCGCCGCCCGGAAGCACCGGCACCGAGCTGCTGACCGGGGAACGCCTGGGCAACCCGCACTTCCGCGAGGAACTGCGCAAGACCCTGGACGGCCGGCCGGTCGACACGATCCTCACCCTCACCCCCGACGCCGCGGTGGCCTCGCTGGCCCGGTTCCTCGGCGCCGAAGCGGCCGTACCCGGCTACGGGTTCGTCAGCCAGGGCGGCGGGGCCCTGGTCAACAGCAAGGCGGTCTTCCGCGCCGTCGCCGCGGGAGCCGGGGTCCCGCTGCCGGAGGGCGCGGTGTGCACCAACCGGCAGGACGCCGAAGACGCGATCATGGAGCTGATCGACGCGGGCCGTCCCGTGATGCTCAAGCGGGACTACGCCTGCGGCGGGCTCGGCAACGAGATCCTCACCCCCGTACCCGGCGTCGAACCGGTCGGCGCGGGGCGCATCCTCCAGGTCGGCGACCGCGCCGCCGTGCGGGAGTACCTCCGGGACCGGTGGCTCTGGCTCACCAACGACGGGCACCACCCCGCCGTCGTCGAGCGCTACTTCCCCGACAGCCGGGCCATCTTCGTCGAGTTCCTCATCGACGACCACGGAGCCGCCTTCTCCCAGCAGGGCGAGATGCTCTCGGCCCCGGTCGCCAACGCCCAGGTCATCCCGTCCCCGCAGCTCGAGGCGGGACCGCTCGCCGTCCTCGCCGCCGCCGGCGCCCGGCTGTGCGAGTCGCTGCGCTCACTGGGATACCGGGGCTTCTTCTGCGCGGACGCCATCGTGACCAAGGACGGCGACGTCCGGTTCACCGAGTACAACGGCCGGATCACCGGCTCCACGCACATCTACACCGTCATCGGCGGGCAGATCGTCGGACCCGACTACGCCAGGGACCGGGTGCTCGTGGAGTACTGCGGCTGGCCGGTCCCGTCCT
The DNA here is from genome assembly GCF_011008945.1 of Streptomyces harenosi. Taxonomy (GTDB): domain Bacteria; phylum Actinomycetota; class Actinomycetes; order Streptomycetales; family Streptomycetaceae; genus Streptomyces; species Streptomyces harenosi. The sequence goes on along the minus strand of NZ_WYCT01000279.1, from coordinate 4,916 downwards.
TCGCCGCCGCGGCCGGGCGCCTGGCCGAGTCCGGCCTCGCCTACGACCGCGAGACCCGCACCGGCGTGGTCATCGTCAAGGCGTACAGCCACGCCGACGGCACCATCCGCTACTGCGTCGTCGCCGAGGACCTCGCCGCCGCCGGCCGCATCCGCGACCGGGTCGAGTCGCTCTTCGCCTGAGCCCGGCCTGTCCCGCCGCCGGATCGCCACGCCGTGAGAGGGCGGCGGCCAGCCGAGAGAAGGAGAAGCCATGCGAGGAACACGCCCCGGCCAGGCAGGACCCCGGCTCGTCGCCGTGGGCAGCGCGACCCCGCCCACGTCCTACACCCAGCGGGAGCTGCTGGAGATCTTCCGGGTCGAGGACCCCCGGATCAGGTCCCTCTTCCTGAACGGCGGGATCCAGCGGCGCTATCTGACCCTTCCCCCCGAGCTGCCCGACGGCACCCGCCTGGCGGAGACCCAGGGCGAGCTGCTGGCCAAGCACCTCACCAGCGGTGTGGCCATCGGTACGGAAGCCGTCCACAAGTGCCTGAAGGAAGCGCGGGCCGACGTGAGCGACGTCGGCTACCTGTGCTGCGTGTCGTCCACCGGATTCCTCACCCCCGGATTCAGCGCCCTGCTCGTCAAGGAACTCGGCATCCCCGTCACCTGCTCCCGCCTCGACGTGGTCGGCATGGGGTGCAACGCCGGCCTCAACGCCCTCGCGGCCGTCTCGGGCTGGGCGACGGCCAACCCGGGGAAGCTGGCCGTGATGGCGTGCGTCGAGGTGTGCTCCGCGGCCTACGTCTTCGACGGGACGATGCGCACCTCGGTGGTCAACAGCCTCTTCGGCGACGGGGCCGCGGCGATCGCCCTGACGAGCGGCGGCGACACCGGACCGGAGATCACCGGCTTCGCCAGCCGGATCATCCCCGAGGCCGTGGACGCCATGCGCTACGACTGGGACGACCGGCACGGCAGATTCAGCTTCTTCCTGGACCAGGACATCCCGTACGTCGTCGGCGCCCACGCGGAACGGGTGGTCGGGCGGCTGCTGGCGCAGGCGGGGCTGCGGCGCTCCGACATCGACCACTGGGTGATCCACTCCGGCGGCAAGAAGGTCATCGACGCGGTGCGGATCAACCTGGGCCTGACCCGCCACGACACCCGCCACACCACGGCTGTGCTGCGCGACTGCGGCAACCTCTCCAGCGGAGCCTTCCTCTTCTCCTACCAGCGCCTGCTGGAGGAAGCCGTCGTGGCTCCGGGCGACAACGGAGTGCTGATGACCATGGGCCCGGGTTCGACGATCGAGACGGCGTTGCTCCGATGGTGATGCCGCAGGGAAAGGAGGACGCAATGGACCTGCGCGAGGCGGACGCACCCGGGCACCGCCCGGCACCGCGCCCGCGGTACGCACCCGGCACGCTGGACGTCCGTGCCGAACGGCCGCTCGCCGCGGTGACCGCCGAGACCGAGGCGGTCTGCGCGCGGGCGGAGGACGCGCCCGGCACCCCCGTCGTGCTGCGGCTCACCGCCGTGTCCCCTCCCGGCTCCGCCGTGGCCGAGCACCCCGGATGGCCGGGGCCGGGGACCGGCATACGGGACGTCACCCGGTGGGAGAGGGCCCTGCGCCGCCTCGAACGGGTACCGGCCGCCGTCGTCGTGCACGCCGCCGGCGCCTGCGCCGGCCCCGCCCTGGACCTGCTCCTGGTCGCCGACCACCGCGTCGCCGCCCCGGACCTGGCGCTGGCCCTCCCGGTGCACGCCGGCCGGATGTGGCCCGGCACCGCGCTGCACCGCCTGGCCGACCAGATCGGCACCCGCAGGGCCCGCCGCCTGCTGGCCGGCGCCCCCGTCCTGGACGCCGCACAGGCCCTGGCGTCCGGCCTGGTGGACGAGATCGACCCGGGCACCGACGCGGCCGGGCGCGCGGCCTCCCGCCTGGCGGCGTCCCAGGGTGCCGAGCTGGCCGTGCGCCGCCGCCTCCTGCTCGACGGCCCGAGCACCGACATCGACGACGCACTCGGCGCGCACCTCGCCGCCTGCGACCGCGAGCTGCGGCTGCGCGGCACCGCCGGTGCCCCCGCCTTCGGAGGGACTCAGCCATGACGGACGCCACAGCGACGTACACGGACGGGCGCACGGTCCCCCTGCCGGACGCCGTCGCCCGGTGGCAGGCCGGCCGGCCACCGCTAAACGGACCGCTCCAGCAGGACGCCGGCGACCTGACCCGCCATCTGCGCGCGGGGGAGGCGCTGCTCGCCGCGCTGCCGCCCGCATCGCGGCGGGACGACGAGCAGGCACGCCTGGCGGCGGACGTCGTCACGGCCGGCCGGGCGCTGCGGGAGCGGTTCATCGCCCGGCACGCGGAGCGGGTCTACGACGAACTGACCGCCGCCCGCACCCGGTTCCCGCGCCTGGCCGAACTGGCCTTCGCCGCGGCCGAGCGCTTCCCCGGCCTGGTGCCGACCCGGGCGGAACTCGCGGCCGAGCGCGACCTCGCCCAGGCGGACAAGCAGGGCCGGGAGATCGATCAGGGCATCTTCTTCCGGGGCCTGCTGCGCTCACCGTCCGTCGGCGCCCACCTGATGGCGGCGATGCGCGCCCCGGCCCCCCGGGCACGTGAACTGCTCGAGGACTTCCGCCGCCTGGGACACCTCCGGCTCGCCACGGTCGAGCTCGAACGCCGCGACGGCGGCGGGTACCTGACCGTCCACAACCAGCACTGCCTCAACGCCGAGGACGACCAGCTCGTCGACGACATGGAGACCGCGGTCGATCTGGTCCTCCTGGACGACTCCGTCCGCGTCGGGGTGCTGCGCGGCGGTGTGATGACCCATCCGCGCTACCGCGGCAGGCGCGTGTTCAGCGCGGGCATCAACCTCAAGCAGCTCAAGGACGGGCGCATCTCGTTCGTCGACTTCCTGCTGCGCAGGGAACTCGGTTACGTGGCCAAGATGCTCCGCGGCCTCCTTCTCGACCCGGCCGCGGGCGACGCCCTCGGACAGACGGTGGGCAAGCCCTGGATCGCCGCCGTGGAGGGCTTCGCGATCGGCGGCGGCATGCAGTTGCTGCTCGTCGCCGACCGGGTGATCGCCGCGGACGACGCCTTCTTCAGCCTGCCCGCCGCCCAGGAGGGCATCGTCCCCGGGGCCGGCAGCCTGCGCCTGACCCGCCTGACAGGCGCCAGACTCGCCCGCAGGATCATCCTCGGAGGCCGCGTCGTCCGGGCCACCGACCCCGAGGCGGAGCTGCTGTGCGACGACGTCGTACCGGTGGACCGCGTGGACGAGACGGTGGAGCAGGCGGTACGGGACCTCTCCGCCCCCGCCGTCCTCGCCAACCGCGGCATGCTGCACCTCGCGGAGGAACCCCCGGACCTGTTCCGCGCCTATCTGGCGGAGTTCGCCTACGTACAGGCGGTGCGGATGCACGCCGGTGACGTCCTCGACAAGGCCGGGCGGTTCGGCCGGTCCGGGGAGGCATCGGCTTGAGGGACTTGGCACCGGCCGGGCTGAAGGAGAGCGACCTCCACCCGGCGCTCGGCGAGCCCGAACTGGATTCGGTGCGCTTCCTGAACGAGATCATGAAGCGCCACCCCGGGGCGATCTCCTTCGCCCCGGGCGCACCGCACACCGCCCACCTCGACGACCTCGACATCGGCGCCCTCCTGGACACCTTCCGCGCCCACCTGCGCGAGCGGCGGGGACTGGCTCCGGCCGCGGCGGACCGGCTGCTCATGGAGTACGGTCCCAGCCGCGGCATCATCAACGACCTCGTGGCCGGGGCGCTCCGCCTCGATCACGGCATCGACGTCCCGGACGACGCCGTCGTCGTCACGGTCGGAGCCCAGGAGGCGATGCTCCTGGTGCTGCGGGCCCTGTTCGCCTCGGCCGGCGACCTGCTGGCCGTCGTGAACCCGTGCTACGTCGGCATGACCGGGGCCGCCCACCTGCTCGGCATCCCCCTCGTCCCCGTCGGCGAGGCGGACACGGCCGACCGGGCCGGCGGGAGCGGCGGCGACGGCATGCCCGGCCTCGACCGCCTGGAGGAAGCCTGCCGCCGGGCCCGCGCGGGAGGCCGTCGCATCCGCGCCCTGTACGTGGCGCCGGACTTCTCCAACCCGTCCGGCGTCCGCCTGGACCTCGCCACCCGCCGCCGCCTGCTGCGCCTGGCCGCCCAGGAGGACTTCTTCCTCCTGGAGGACATGGCCTACGGCTTCACCGCCGGCCCCGCGGAGGGACTGCCCACCCTGAAGAGCATGGACGAGGACGGACGGGTGGTCTGCATCGGGACGTTCGCCAAGATCTGCCTGCCGGGCGCGCGGGTCGGATTCGCCGTCGCCGACCAGCCGGTGCGCGGCGCGGACGGCACCACCCGCCCGCTCGCCGATCACCTGGCCGCGCTCAAGGGCATGGTGACGGTGAACACCTCGCCGATCTGCCAGGCGGTCATCGGGGGCATGCTCCTCGCCGCGGGCGGGTCCATGGCCGTCATCGGCCGGGAGCGGGCCGTGACCTACCGGCGCAACCTCGCCCTGCTGCTGCGGGAACTGGACCGCCAGGTCGCACCCGCCCTCGGCGCCGCGCCGCCGGTCACCTGGAACCGCCCGGCGGGCGGCTTCTTCGTACGCTGCCGCCTTCCCGTCCGGGCCGACACGGCGCTCCTGGAGACCTGCGCCGCCGAACACGGCGTCCTGTGGACCCCCATGTCGGCCTTCTACGTCGGCCCCGGCGGCGACCGGGAGATCCGGCTGAGCTGCAGCTACCTGGATCCCGGCGAGATCAGGGAAGGCGTCGCGCGGCTGGCCGGCTTCTTCGGGACGCTGGCCGCGCCCGGCCGGGCGGCGCCACCGGACTGACCGGCCCCGGTGACCCGCCGGGACCTCACGCCCCCGGCGACCGACCGGCCCCGCCACGCACCCCGCGCACC
>NZ_WYCT01000278.1 GCF_011008945.1 Streptomyces harenosi | reverse complement strand
GGGTTCTTGGGGTGTGTAGCAGTGCTGGTTTTGACCAAGGATGACGCGCTTCACGTGTCTTTTTTTTTTTCAAGCAGAAGACGGCATACGGGTTTAGCGAGTGTCTCGTGGGCTCGGAGATGTGTATAAGAGCCAGCCACCCCCCGACCCGACCGCCGCGACCGGAAACCGGCCGGCGGGACGGACGACCGTACGGTGAGCGCCGGCGGCCCACAAGGCCGCCGCGCGGCCGCTGCTCCCACCCGAGCCGCTGTCACCGACGGGTCCTCACGGCCGCCGCGCGTCCAGACCCCCACGACGCGCGGCGGCCGACACCTTCCCCCGGCCCCTTCCGCCCGCAGCCCGGCGTCCTTCCCGCCCTGCGGTCCTGCCCCGGGCCACACCGCCTCGCGACCGGATCGAGAGGCACTGAAACCGCCCGCGGACCGATCAAGGACCGGGCTAGGGTCTGACGGTCGAACGTGCCTGGCCCGCCCGCAGGGGCGGGCCTCGCGGCGCCCGGTGCGCGCCCCCGAGGGCCCCTCGGCCGAAAGGCCGGGGCAGCGCCGGGCCCCGGTCCCCGTACGGGACGCACCCGGGCCGGGCCCGGCCACAGGGCGCACACGGCGTCGCGAACCGGCCGGGAGCGCGTTCGACAGGCCCCGGCATGAGAGGCCGACCAGGAGGGGGTTCACCCACGTGCCTGCCACGACCACCGTCGATCTGCTGCGGCTCAGCCCCGACTTCGTCCGCGACCCCTACCCCGTCTACGCGGCGCTGCGCGCCCGGGCCCCGGTCCACCGCGTCCGCACCCCGGACGGCCTGGAGATCTACCTCGTGCTCGGCCACGAGATGTGCCGGGCCGCGCTCACCGACCCCCGCCTCAGCCGCGACTGGCGGGGCTCGGGCCGGCTGCGCCAGATCATCAACGCCGACGAGGACGACCCCAACCTCGCACACATGTCGATGTCCGACCCGCCCGACCACACCCGGCTGCGGCGGCTGGTGGCACGTGAGTTCACCCCCCGCCGCATCGACGCCCTCGCCCCGCGCGTGCAGGAGATCACCGACCGCCTCCTGGACGCGATGACGGCACACGGCGCCCGCCGGGCCGACCTGGTGGACAGCTTCGCCTTCCCGCTGCCGATGACCGTCATCTGCGAACTGCTGGGCGTGCCCGAACTGGACCGGCAGGCGTTCCGCCGCTGGTCCAACGAGATGCTCGCCCCCACCAGCCCGCAGGCCCAGGGCGCCGCCTACGCGGACCTGGGCGCGTATCTGCCCCGCCTCATCGCCGTCAAGCGCACCGAGCCCGGCGACGACCTGCTCAGCGCCCTGATCCACACCGTCGACGAGGAAGGCGACCGGCTCTCGCCGGCCGAACTGGTCGGCATGTGCAACCTGCTGCTGATCGCCGGGCACGAGACCATGGTCAATATGGTCGGCAACGGCATGCGGGCCCTGTTCGCCCACCCCGGCCAGCTGCGGCTGCTGCGCGGCGACCCGGGCCTGATCGACGGCGCGGTGGAGGAGATGCTGCGCTACGACGGCCCGGTGGAGTCCTCCCTGGAGCGCCTCGCCCTGAAGGACGTCGAGCTGGGCGGCGTGCTCATCCCGGCGGGCTCCACGGTGCGCGTCGTCCTGGCGGACGCCGGCCGGGACACCGCGCGGTTCACGCAGCCGGACCGCTTCGACATCCGCAGGGACACCCGCGGCCACCTCGCCTTCGGGCACGGTCTGCACCACTGCCTGGGCGCCCCGCTGGCCCGGATGGAAGGCAGGATCGCGATCCGCAGCCTGCTGGAGCGCTGCCCGCACATCACCGCCGACACCGGCGACGGCGCCCTCCAGTGGGTGCCGGGCATGCTGATCAGGGGCGTGCGCAAGCTGCCCGTGCGCTGGTGAGGCCGGCCGGGCCCGCCCGGTGAGCGGTCCACCGGCCGGGCCCGCGCGGCCGCGCCGCGGTCAGCTCCCGGCCTGCTCGCCGGCGCCGAAGTCGGGGCGGACGTCCCGGGCGGCCATGATCTCGTCGTTGGAGGTGCCGGCGGCGACCATCGGCCACACCATCGCGTCCTGGTGGACGACGAAGTCGACGACGACCGGCCGGTCGTCGATGGCGTTGGCCTTCGCGATGACGGCGTCGAGGTCGGCGGGGTCCTCGCAGCGCAGCGCGACGCAGCCCATCGCCTCCGCCAGCTTCACGAAGTCCGGCACACGGGTGCCCGGCCGGGCGCTGCCGCCGGTGCCCGGGGCGGCCAGCGCGGTGTTGGAGTAGCGCCGGCCGTAGAAGAGGGTCTGCCACTGGCGGACCATTCCCAGGGCGCCGTTGTTGATGACGGCCACCTTGATCGGGATGTCGTTCAGGACGCAGGTGACCAGCTCCTGGCTGGTCATCTGGAAGCAGCCGTCGCCGTCGATCGCCCAGACGGTCCGGCCGGGCGCCCCGGCCTTGGCGCCCATGGCGGCCGGGACGGCGTAGCCCATCGTCCCCGCGCCGCCGGAGTTCAGCCAGGTCGCGGGCTGCTCGAAGTCGATGAAGTGCGCGGCCCACATCTGGTGCTGGCCCACGCCCGCCGCGAAGATCGTGCCCTCGGGGGCGAGCTTGCCGATCCGCTCGATGACCGCCTGCGGGGCCAGGGAGCCGTCGCCGGGCTGGTCGTAGCCGAGCGGGTAGGTCGCGCGCCAGCGGTCGAGGTCCTTCCACCAGGCGGCGTAGTCGCCCGTGCGGCCCTCGGCGTGCTCCTTCCGGACGGCCTGGACCAGGTCGGCGACGACCTCGCGGGCGTCACCGACGATCGGCACGTCCGCGGCGCGGTTCTTGCCGATCTCGGCGGGGTCGATGTCGGCATGGACGATCTTGGCGTGCGGGGCGAAGGAGTCCAGCCTGCCGGTGACGCGGTCGTCGAAGCGGGCGCCCAGGGCGACGATCAGGTCGGCCTTCTGCAGCGCGGTCACCGCGGTGACCGAGCCGTGCATGCCCGGCATCCCCACGTGCAGCGGGTGGCTGTCGGGGAACGCGCCGAGCGCCATCAGCGTGGTGGTGACCGGCGCTCCGGTCAGCTCGGCGAGGACCTTCAGCTCGGCGGTGGCCCGGGCCTTGAGGACGCCGCCGCCGACGTAGAGGACCGGCCGCCTGGCGGAGGTGATGAGCCTGGCGGCCTCGCGGATCCGGCCGGGGTGCGGCCGGGCCGGGCGCCGGGCGGGCCGCCGGGCCGGCAGCGGGATGCGGCGCGGCGGCCAGGAGTAGACGGCGGTGGCCTGGAGGGCGTCCTTGGTGATGTCGACCAGGACCGGGCCGGGGCGGCCGGTGGAGGCGATGCGGAACGCCTCCGCGATCGTCCCCGGGATGTCCTGGGCGTCCGTGACGAGGACGTTGTGCTTGGTGATCGGCGTGGTGACGCCGACGATGTCCACTTCCTGGAAGGCGTCCGTGCCCAGCAGGTGGGCCGGCACCTGCCCGGTGATCGCCACGACGGGCACCGAGTCGAGGTAGGCGTCGGCCAGGGGGGTCACCAGATTGGTGGCGCCCGGGCCGGAGGTGGCCATGCAGACGCCCACCTTGCCGGTGGCCTGCGCGTAACCGGTGGCCGCGTGGCCCGCCCCCTGCTCGTGGCGGACCAGGACGTGCCGCAGCCGGGCGGAGTCCATCAGCGGGTCGTACGCCGGCAGGATCGCGCCGCCCGGGATGCCGAACACCGTCTCGCAGCCGGCTTCCTCCAGGGCGCGCACGAGGGCCGCGGCACCGGTCAGGCGGGTGCCCTGCGGCTGCGGGCGGACCGGGCCGGGACCGCTCTGCCGCGGGCCGGCGAGCGCGGCGGGGGCGGTGCCCAGGACGGGGCGGCCGCTCTCGGCGGGGTGGGTGCGCTGGGTGGTGCTCTCCATGGTGGTGTCGCCTCGTTCCCTCAGGACCATGTGATCAGCCGGTTGGGGTCCTCGAGGATCGCCGCGGTGTCGGCGAGGACCTTGGAGCCGAGCTCTCCGTCCACCAGGCGGTGGTCGAAGGAGAGCGCCAGGGTGGTGACCTGCCGGGGCCTGACCGCGCCGCGGTGGACCCAGGGCCGCTCCTTGATGGCGCCGACGGCCAGGATCGCCGCCTCGCCGGGGTTGAGGATCGGCGTGCCGGTGTCGACGCCGAAGACGCCGATGTTGGTGATGGTCACGGTGCCGCCGCGCAGCGCGGCCGGCGCGGTGGTGCCCTCGCGCGCGGTGCGCACGAGCTGGTCCAGGGCGCGGGCCAGTTCGGGCAGGGTCTTGGCGTGGGCGTCCTTGATGTTCGGCACGAGCAGCCCGCGCGGGGTGGCCGCGGCGATGCCGAGGTTCACGTACTGCTTGAGGACGATCTGCTGGGCGGCCTCGTCCCAGGCGGCGTTGATGTGGGGGTTGCGGGCGATGGCGACCAGCAGGGCCTTGGCGACCAGCAGCAGGGGGCCGACGCGCAGGCCGGCCATCTCCTCGTCCTCCTTGAGCCGCTTGAGGAGTTTCATGGTGCGGGTGACGTCGACGGTCACGAACTCGGTGGCGTGGGGCGCGGTGAAGGCGGAGGCGACCATCGCCCGTGCGGTCGCCCTGCGCACGCCGGTCACGGGCAGGCGCGTCTCCCGGGCGGCGGTGCCGGGGTCCGGGAGCCGGTCCGCCGGCGCCGCGGACGGCGCCGCGGGCACGGGCGGGGACGGGGGTGCGGGGTCGTGGCCGGCCGGCCCCGGCGGGAGCGCGGCGCGCACGTCGTCGCGGGTGATGGTGCCATGGGGGCCGGAGGGGATGACGACGCGCAGGTCGACGCCGAGGTCCTTGGCCAGTTTGCGCACCGGCGGTTTGGCCAGGGGCCTCGTCCCGCCCGGGGTGCCGGGCGCGGACGCGGCGGGCGTGCGCGGCCGCCGCCTGGCCGGGGCGTCGCTGACCCCGTATCCGACGAGGACCGGCTGCCGCTGCGGCGGTGCCTCCTCCTGCCCGGTGCCGCCGGGCTGCGCGGCCTCCTCCTGCGCCTCCTGCGTCTCCTCCGCGATGGTGATGATCACCGAGCCGACCTCGACGGTCGTCCGTTCGGCGGCGAGCAGTTCCCGGACCACACCGGTGTAGGGGATGGGCAGTTCGACGGTGGCCTTAGCGGTCTCCACCTCGCACACGGTCTGCCCGTCCGTGACCGGGTCGCCCGGCTGGACGTACCAGGTGAGGATCTCCGCCTCGGTCAGTCCCTCGCCCACGTCGGGCATGGTGAACTCGCGAACCACAGTGGGACTCTCCTTCTCAGTACGCCAGGGCGCGGTCGACGGCGTCCAGGACCCGGTCCAGGTCGGGCAGGTAGGTGTCCTCCAGCCGGGACGGCGGGTAGGGGGAGTGGTAGCCGCCGACCCGCAGGACGGGGGCCTCCAGGTGGTAGAAGCTGCGTTCGGTGACGCGGGCGGCGATCTCCGCGCCGGCGCCGAAGAACACCGGCGCCTCGTGCACGGTGACCAGCCGGCGGGTCTTCTCCACGGAGGTCTGCACGCAGTCGAAGTCGAGCGGGGACAGCGAGCGCAGGTCGAGCACCTCCAGCGACCGGCCTTCCTCGGCGGCGGCCCGCGCCGCGTCCAGGCACACCTTGACCATCGGCCCGTAGGCGGCCAGCGTCAGGTCCTCGCCGGGGCGGGCCACGGCCGCGCGGTGCAGGGGGAGGGGAGTGGCGCCGGGGTCGACCTCGTCCTTGTCCCAGTAGCGCCGCTTGGGCTCGAAGAAGATCACCGGGTCGTCGCCGCGGACGGCCTGCTGCATCATCCAGTAGGCGTCGCGGGCGTTCGAGGGTGTCACCACCTTCAACCCCGCCACATGCGCGAACAGGGCCTCCGGCGACTCCGAGTGGTGCTCCACGGCGCCGATGCCGCCGCCGTAGGGGATGCGGATGACGACGGGCAGACTCACCTTCCCCAGCGAGCGGGCCCGCATCTTCGCGAGCTGGGTGACGATCTGGTCGTAGGCGGGGAAGACGAACCCGTCGAACTGGATCTCCACCACGGGACGGTAGCCGCGCAGGGCGAGGCCGATGGCGGTGCCGACGATGCCGGACTCCGCCAGCGGGGTGTCCAGCACCCGTTCGTCGCCGAACTCCTTCTGCAGCCCGTCCGTGACACGGAAGACCCCGCCGAGCCTGCCGACGTCCTCCCCCATCACCAGGACCTTCGGATCGGACGCCAGCGCGCGGCGCAGCGACTCGTTGATCGCCTTGACCATCGGCAGCTTCTGGACGGTCATGGTCACTCGCCCCTTCCGGCCGCGTCCGCGAACGTGGCCTGGTAGGCGGCGAAACGGGCGCGTTCCTCGTCGACCAGGGCGTGCCCGTCGGCGTGGACGTGGGCGAAGATGTCCCCCGGATCGGGGTCGGGGGTGGCGCGCAGCCGGGCGCGCAGGTCGACGGCGCGTTCCTCGCACTGCGCCGCGACCGTGTCGAAGTAGGCGCCGTCGGCCCAGCCCCGGGCTTCCAGCAGCGTGCGCAGGCGGGCCAGCGGGTCCCGCAGGTTCCAGTACGCGACCTCCTCGCCGTCCCGGTAGCGCAGCGGGTCGTCGGAGGTGGTGTGCGCGCCCATCCGGTAGGTGAACGCCTCGATGAGGGTGGGGCCCTCACCCGACCGCGCCCGCTCCAGGGCCCACTTGGTGACGGCCAGGCAGGCCAGTACGTCGTTGCCGTCGACGCGGACACCCGGGAAGCCGAAGCCGTCGGCGCGCTGGTGGAGGGGGACGCGGGTCTGGCGTTCGTTGGCCTCGGAGATCGCCCACTGGTTGTTCTGGCAGAAGAACACGATGGGGGCGTGGTAGACGGCGGCGAAGTTGAACGCCTCGCTGACGTCGCCCTGGCTGGTGGCGCCGTCGCCGAAGCAGGTCAGCACGGCGCCCGGCGAGCCGTCCTTGGCCAGGCCCATCGCGTACCCGGTGGCGTGCAGCACCTGCGATCCGATGACCAGGGTGTAGAGGTGGAAGTTCTTCTCCGCCGGGTCCCAGCCGCCGTTGGTGACGCCGCGGAACATGCGCAGCAGATCCAGCGGGTCGACGCCGCGGCACAGGGCGATGCCGTGGTCGCGGTAGCTGGGGAAGACGTAGTCCGCCGCGCCCAGGGCGTGGCCGGCGCCGATCTGGGCGGCCTCCTGCCCCAGCAGGGACGGCCACAGCCCCAGCTCGCCCTGGCGCTGGAGGGTGACGGCCTCGGCGTCCATCCGGCGGCTCCACGCCATGTCGTGGTACAGCTTCCGCAGGCCGTCCGGTGAGATCTCGGCCTCGTGGTCCGGATGGGAGGTCAACTCCCCTTCGTGGTTCAGGAACTGCACGGTTCCCGTTGTCACGCGAGCCTCCTTGCAAGCCGTGAGGACCGCTACGGCCCTCCTCCAGAGCGTGGCGTGAACGCGTGGAGTCCCACTTGAAGGGTCCTGAAGCTCACCCCGCCCCGCCCGCCTCCGCGCCGGCGCCGCCTTCACGGGCGCGAAGCGGGCCGTCGGGCGGGGCCGGGCACCGGGCCCGCGCGGAAGGAACGGCGCGCGGCGGCTCCGCGGGCCGGGCCGTGCCCGCCGGTTGACTCCCACCCGCCCGGTCCGTAGGTTCCTCGCGGAAACATTCGGGCCGCAGTCGGCAAGTTTCGACGGCGTTCTCCGCGCCGCTTTCCGGCCCCGGCGCGGGAACGCGCAAGCCGCGACGTGGGGAACCCATGACCTCCGTACTCGAAAGATCCCGCCGGGCGCTGGCCCGGCTCGTGCACACAGCCGCGCCGCTGGTGCGCACGGCCGCGGTCGCCGGTGTGGCCGTCGCCGTCACCACCACCGTCTCCGCCCTCGGCGCCCCCGGGAGCGGAACCGGCACGGCGGCGGCGCCCGGCGGCGCCCACTGGGTGGACACCTGGACGTCCATGCCGCAGCTCACCGAGGCGCACAACATGCCGCCCGCCCCGTTCACCGAGGACGAACGGGTCCTCCACGACAGCACCGTGCGGCAGACCATCCGCACCACCATCGCGGGCGACCGGCTGCGCCTGCGCTTCTCCAACGCGTTCGGCGGTACGGCGCTGCCCCTGACCCGGGTCTCGGTGGCGCTGCCCGCCGGCGGCGCCGCGGGCGTCGCGGGGATCGAGCCGGGCTCGTCCCGCCCGGTCACCTTCGGCGGACGGCCCTCGGCCGTCGTGCCGACGGGCGCGCAGATGGTCTCCGACCCCATCGCCATGAAGGTGCCGGCCCGGACCAACCTGACGGTGACGGCCTACCTCGCCGGCGGGCAGGCGTCGACGTCCATCACCTCGCACCCCGGATCGCGCACCACCTCGTACCTGATCAAGGGCGATCACACCACCGCCACCGAGCTGCCGGGCGCCACCGGGGTCGACCACTGGTACTTCCTCAGCGGCGCCGAGACCTGGGCCCACCCGCGCGCCGCGGCCGCCGTCGTGCTCGGCGACTCCCTCACCGACGGGCGCGGCTCGACCACCAACGCCAACGACCGCTGGCCCGACCAGCTCCAGGACCGTCTGGCGGCCACGGGCCCCGCCTCGCGCGTGGCCGTCGTCAACCAGGCGGCCGGCGGCAACCGCGTCCTCAACGACGGGCTCGGCCCCAACGCGCTGGCCCGCCTGGACCGGGACGTCCTCGCCCGGAGCGGCGCACGCTGGCTGCTGGTCTTCGAGGGCGTCAACGACCTGGGCACCGCGCAGGCCACCGAGGCCGCCCAGCGGCGCACCGCCGCCGACCTGATCGTCGCCTACCGGCAGATCGTCACCCGCGCCCACGCCCAGGGCCTGCGCGTCTACGGCGCCACCCTGACCCCGTTCGGCGGGAACGAGATGTACGACGACCCGGGCGGCGTGCGCGAGGCGGCCCGCCGGCGGGTCAACGACTGGATCCGCACCAGCGGCACCTTCGACGCGGTGATCGACTTCGACCGGGCCGTCCGCGACCCGCAGGCCCCGGCCCGCCTGCACCCGCTCTACGACGTGGGCGACCACCTCCACCTCAACCCCGCCGGGTACGCCGCCCTGGCGAGCGCGGTCCCGGCCGGGCTGTTCCGCTGAGGCCGCCCCGGCCCGCCCCCGTGCCGTCCCGGCGCGGGGGCGGGCCGGCACGGAGGCTCAGACGGTGGCCCAAGGCTGCTGCGGGCCGAGGCGGTGCACGGCGGTGTGGTCGGTGTGCGGGGCGAGCAGGTCCCGCAGTTCCCGCGCGGCCGCCTCGAGCAGATCCGCGTCGCGGGAGGCGTCGAGGGTCTCCAGGACGAAGGCGACGCGGGCGGAGTCCTCGGTGACGCGGGTGCGGTGGGCGTCGCGGTGGTTCCAGTGGCGGGTCAGGACGCCGGCGGTGTCGGCGTAGACGACCTCGCCGGGCCTGGGGTTCTCGACGGTGCCGGGCTCGCCGAGCGGGGTGAACTCCTCGGTGCCGTCCGCGTACCGGATGTCGACGTCGCCGGTGACGCGGTCGAGGTCGAAGGCGCCGGCGGGCAGGCCGTGGCGGACGGAGACGGCGTTGTAGGAGTCGACGGCGGGGTTGATGCGCGGCAGCGAGCCCTTCTTGGCCATGCGGCGGCCGAGCGCGTCGACGCTGGGGCGGACCCGGCGGGGATTGGTGCCGAAGGAGCGGTAGGCGGTGTGCCAGCTCCCGATGCGGGGGTCGCTCTCGTCGGCGGGCCGCCAGGAGCCGCCGGCGAGCCGGCGCTCCAGGTCCTCCAGGGCGGCGGTGGTGGCGGGCCAGGGCTCGTGGCCGCGCAGGCCGGTGGCGGTGACCAGGGCGATGAGGGTGCCGGGGAAGGCGCCGGCGACGGCGGGGCTGATGCGGAAGGAGGTCATGGGGCGGGGTTCTTCCGTTTCCGGTGGAGGCGGGTGGGGACGGTGTGACGGGCGAGGCGGCCGTGCGGGCGGGGCC
>NZ_WYCT01000277.1 GCF_011008945.1 Streptomyces harenosi | reverse complement strand
CGCAGGCACCGTCCGCCCCGGCCGCCCCCGCCCCCGGCGCCGGGAAGATCAACCTGGACAAGGGGCGCGTCAGCCTCCAGAAGAACCAGACCGTCTCCCTCGTCAAGGGCGGCCGGCCCCTGCTCTCGCAGGTCCAGATGGGCCTGGGCTGGGAACCGGCCTACCGCGGCAAGGACATCGACCTGGACGCGTCGGTCATCGCCTACGGCCCGCAGCGCAACCACATCGACAGTTGCTACTTCGGCAAGCTCCAGATCGTCAACGGCGCCATCCGGCACTCCGGCGACAACCTCACGGGCGAGGGCGGCGGCGACGACGAGGTGATCACCGTCGACCTCGGGCGGCTGCCGCAGGACGTCACCGGCCTGGTCTTCACCGTCAACTCCTTCTCCGGCCAGAAGTTCACCCAGGTCGCCAAGGCGTACTGCCGTCTGCTGGACGCCGCGACCGGCGAGGAGCTGGTCCGCTTCGACCTGACCAACGCCGAGCCGCAGACCGGCGTGATGATGGCCAAGCTGATCCGCCAGTTCTCCGGGGAGTGGGAGATGACGGCGATGGGCGAGTTCGTGAAGTCGCGCACCGTGCGCGGGATGGTGAAGCCGGCCGCCCAGGCCCTGTAGCGGCGCGGAGGACCCCGGTGGCGCCCCCGGCCCAGGGGGCGCCCGGCGTCCGGCACCGGCACCGGCACCCGGGGAGCCGGGTGCCCCGGCCGTCAGCCTCCGGCGCCCGCCCGCAGCCCCTCCGTCAGCAGGGCCAGGTACCGGCGGATCGCCCCGCCCTCCCCGTCCGCCAGCTCCGACGCCGTCGCGACGCCGTGGACCAGCCGCAGCACCTCGACCGGCTCGACGTCCCGGCGCAGCGTCCCCTCCTCCTGGGCCGCCGCGACGAGCCGGGCCGCCGCCGCCTTCACCGCGTCACCGCAGACGGTGGCGACCGGGGCACCGCCGTCCGTGACCGCCGAACCCAGCAGCGCCTTCAGCCCGCGCACCCGGATCATCCCGGCGGCGAGTTCGTTCAGCCATTCCACCAGCGCGCGGCCCGGCGGCAGTTCGTCGGCGAGCACCGCTGCCCGCGCCGCGATCGCCTCGATCCGGTCCAGGCAGGCGGCCTCCAGCAGCGCCCGGCGGGTCGGGAAGTGCCGGTACAGGGTGCCCGAGCCGACCCCCGCCCGCTTGGCGATCTCGTCCAGCGACGCGCTCTCCCCGTGCTCGGCGAACGCCTCGGCGGCCACCTTCAGCAATCGCTCGTGATTGCGCCGGGCGTCCGCCCGCATGGGCCTGACCCGCGTCATCCCGCCACTCCTCGCCGATCTCGGCCGCTGCGCGTTCATCGTATCGGGCGGCCGGGGCCCGGCGGCGTACGGCGGTCCTCCCCGGCGCCCCGGGCGGGCGGGGCACCGGCGGGGCGGGTGCCTAGCGCCGCTGCCGCTTCCAGGGGCCGGTGACGGCGAGCAGGACGCCGGGCTTCTGGATGCAGGCGAACAGGGTCCTGCCGTCCGGCGAGAAGGTGACACCGGCGAACTCGCTGTACTCCGGTTCCCGCGCGGTGCCGATGTTCAGCTCGTTGCGGGCGATCGGGTAGGTGCGGCCGCTGTCGGTGGCGCCGAACAGGTGCTGGGCGCCGTCGCCGTCCTCGGCGACGACGAGACCGCCGCAGGGGGAGACGGTGATGGTGTCGGGGCCGTCCAGGGCGGGGCCGGCGCCGGCACCGAGCAGGATCTTCAGGGTGAGGGTGCGGCGCCTGGGGTCGTAGAACCAGACCTGGCCGTCGTGCGCGGCGCCGGGGCTCTCGGCACGGGCGAAGGAGGAGACGACGTAGGCGCCGCCGTCCCCCCACCACATGCCCTCCAGCTTGCGGGCCCGGGTGACCTGCCCGCCGGTGAACTGCTTGCGGACGGAGACCGTCCGCGCGTCGCGGTCGGGGACGTCGATCCAGTCGACGCCGTAGACGGTGCCGGCCCGCGTGGCCTGGGACAGGTCGGCGACGAACCGGCCGCCGGAGTCGAAGCACCGGAACGCCTGCAGCCGCCCCGCGTCGTCGGGCAGCTCCCGCAGCCGGCCGCGGCCGTGCCGGAAGCCCTCCGGCGGTGTCCAGCGGTACAGCAGGCCGTTGGGGTCGGCGGCGTCCTCGGTGAGGTAGAGGTGGCCGCGCCCGGGATCGACGACGACGGCCTCGTGGGCGTAGCGGCCCAGGGCCTTGAGCGGCCGGGGGCCGCGGTTGGCGCGGCGGTCGGCGGGGTCGACCTCGAAGACGTAGCCGTGGTCCTTGGTCATGCCGTTGGAGCCGGCCCTGTCCTCGGTCTCCTCGCAGCTCAGCCAGGTCCCCCACGGGGTGCTGCCGCCCGCGCAGTTGGTGGAGGTGCCGGCCAGGCCCACCCACTCGGCGACCCGGCCGCCGGGGCGGACCTCGACGACCGTGCAGCCTCCGGCGGCCGCCGGGTCGTAGACCAGTCCCCCGGCGAGCGGCACGGGGTGTTCCCAGCGGGAGCGGGGGCCGCCCAGTTCGTGGTTGTTGACGAGGAGGGTGGTGCCGCCGGGGCCGTCGAAGGCGGCGGTGCCGTCGTGGTGGGAGGGGGTGGGCTCGCCGGACTCCAGCCTCGTCCGGCCGCCGTGCGTGAGGATGCGGTAGGTGAACCCGGCGGGCAGGGCGAGGACGCCGTCCGGATCGGGGATCAGCGGCCCGTACCCGGCGCCGCCGTGCCGGTCCGCCGCGTCCTCCGCGTCTTCTTCGTCCTCCCCCACGCGTACGGTCTCCACGGACGCCAGCGCGTTCGGGGCGGAGGCCAGGGCTCCGACGCTGCCCGCCAGCACGATGCCGGCCCCGGTGGCCGCCGATCGCCTGGCGAAGTCCCTGCGGGTGAGCGACATGGTGTCTCCTGTGACGGTGGGCGGGCCGTGGAGGATGGCGGACCTGGCTTGCGCGCCACCGTTCCGCCCTCGCCTGAACGGGAGTTGAACACCGCGGGACGCCACCGGGCCCGCTTGCGTGAATCCGCGCGGGCGCGCGCGAGCGCCCCGCGACCCCCCTCCCCGGCGCCCCGGCGCCCGCTCGCCGCACGCCTCCGGCGCAGTGCCGGGGGCGGAACCGGGCGGCCGGCCACGGCCCCTCCCCCGGCACCGCCGTCGCGGGCGGCGTCAGCCCCCGTGCTGGGAACGCGCCTTGAAGGCGGCCTTCCGGGCCTCCTTGGCAATCTTCTTGTCCGGGTGCAGCCGCCCCATCGCCTCCAGGACGTCCGCGGTGGCCGGGTGGCCGACCCGCCAGGCCGTGCCGAAGAAACCGCTGTGCTGCCGGGCCAGCCCCTCCACCAGGGACCGCAGCTCCTCGGAGTTGCCCTCGGCGGCGAGCTGGGCGGCGATCGTGTCGATGGTGAGCCAGAAGACCATCGCCTCCGACGGCGCGGGCACGTCCCGGGCGCCGTGCTCGGTGAGCCACACCCGGGCCAGCCCGCCCAGCTCGGCGTCGTCGAGGACCTCCCGCAGCGCGGGCTCCGCGTCGGCGCCCACCAGGGACAGGGCCTGCTGACAGCGCAGCCGCCGCAGCGGCGCCCCGCTGTCCGAGCCGCGCGCCGCCGCCAGCAACTCCCGTGCCGCGGCGAGGGGTTCGCGCCGGGCGAGCCACTGCTCGGTCTCGGCCTGCGCCGCGGCGGGCCCGAACGCGGCCGTCCCGTCGAGCAGCGCGTCGGCGCCCTTGTCCGCGAGCTCCCCGACCGCGGGGACGGCGAAGCCGGCCTCCAGCAGCCGGGCCCGCAGCCCGTACAGGCCGAGCGGGGTCAGCCGCACCAGGCCGTAACGGGTCACGTCCGTGTCGTCGCCGGGCGCCGCGGCCGCGCCCCCGGCCTCGGGCTCGGCCTCGGAGTCGGCCTCGGTCAGGAGTGCCTCGTCGACCGGCCGGTACTCGACCAGGCCGATCGGCTCCAGCAGCCGGAACTGGTCGTCCAGCCGCATCATCGCGTCGGACACCTGCTGCAGCACGTCGTTGCTGGGCTCGGCCATGTCGCCCGGTACCAGCACGGAGGCGGCCAGCGCGGGCAGCGGCACGGGGCCCTCGCCGGGGCCGTCCTCGCTGACGGTGAGGAGGTACAGGTTGCCGAGCACCCCCTCCAGGAACTCCGCCTCCGCCTCCGGATCGAAGTCCAGGGACGACAGGTCGACCTCGCCGCCCTCGGCCATCGCGTCGACGACCGCGCCGAGGTCGGGCACGCTCGCGTCGGCGAGGACGGCCTCCAGGGCGCCGAGCCACACCCGGAGCACGTCGTGCGGCGAGCCGCCGGTGAGCAGCGCCAGGTCCGCGCCCGCGGCGACGGTGCCCTTCTCCTCGTCGGTGACCTCCACCAGCCCGGTGTCCACGGCCACCCGCCACGCCTCGCTCGCGTACGCCGCGGCGTCGTCCCCGCTCAGCCCGAGCGCCTCGGCCGCCGCGGGAAGCTGCTCGTCGACGAGCCCGCCCCCGGCGTCGACCCGGGTGTCCGCACCGGCCCAGCGGGCCAGCCGGGCGGCCCGGG
Organism: Streptomyces harenosi; assembly: GCF_011008945.1. Classification (GTDB taxonomy): domain Bacteria; phylum Actinomycetota; class Actinomycetes; order Streptomycetales; family Streptomycetaceae; genus Streptomyces; species Streptomyces harenosi. Next base: position 5,333 of record NZ_WYCT01000277.1, on the reverse strand, counting down.
AGAGCAACGGCGTGGACAGCGCGTCGCGGGCCAGCTCCGCTTCGGCGTGCAACCGCACCGGCGGCAGGGGGGAGCTGTCTGACATCGGCTGTTTCTCCTAGCGCGCCTCGAAGGCCGTACGTCCGTGTCGCGGGCCGTACGGCCGCCTGGGAGGTCCTGCGACCACCTGGAACGCCGTGCGCCCACCGGGCGACACGGCTCGACCGCTCAGCCTAGACGGGTTTGGCCCCATGCCGCCCGGTTCATCTCCCCGTCGGCCGCCGTACATGGCCGAAACCTTGACAACGAGCGCGGCCAGGCAGGAGATTGACGCGCGTAGAAGCCAGGGACTCGTGGTCGCGCACGCCGCCCGCCCGCCGCGCGGGCCGTACGGGGCGGGCGCGGCCGCCCGCCTCCCGCGGCCCCTCGCGTTCCGTCCCCGCTCCACCTCGTCCCGGCGTTCCGTCACGTCCCCGGAGGGATCCCCTTGCCGACCACGTCGTCCGCGCGGCTGGCCGCGCTCACCGTCGCCGCCGTGTGCTCCGCGGCGTCCACCGTCGTCCTGAGCGCGCCGGCCCACGCCCAGCAGGTGCGCGTCCACGACATCCAGGGCACCACCCGCATATCCCCCTACGCCGGCCGGCAGGTCACGGACGTGACCGGAATCGTCACCGGCGTGCGCACCTACGGCTCCTCCAAGGGCTTCTGGATGCAGGACCCGTCCCCGGACGCCGACCCGGCCACCAGCGAAGGCGTGTTCGTCTTCACCTCCTCCGCCCCGAAGGTGGCCGTCGGCGACGCGGTCACCGTCTCCGGCACGGTGACGGAGTACGTCCCCGGCGGCACCTCCTCCGGGAACCAGTCGCTGACCGAGATCACCCGTCCCCAGGTCACCGTCGTCTCGAGCGGCAACCCGGTCCCGGCCGCGGTGAGCGTCGACGCCGCCTCGGTGCCCGGCCGGTACGCGCCCGAGGGCGACGGCGCCGCGAACGGCTCGGTCAACGGGCTCCCCCTGCGCCCCGGCCGGTACGCCCTGGACTTCTACGAGTCCCTGGAGGGCATGAACGTCCAGGTCGCCGACGTCCGCGTGGTCGGCGCCACCGATCCGCACACCGAGCTGTGGGTGACGGTGAAGCCGGAGGAGAACCGCAACCGGCGCGGCGGCACCGTCTACGGCTCGTACGCGGCGCAGAACACGGGCCGGCTGCAGATCCAGTCCCTCGGCCGGGTCGCGGACTTCCCCGAGGCGAACGTGGGCGACACCCTGACCGGCACCACCGCCGGCCCGCTGGACTACAACCAGTACGGCGGCTACACCATGGTCGCCCGCGAACTGGGCGCCCTGGAGAGCGGGGGCCTGGAGCGCGAGACCACGCGCGCGCAGCGGCGCGGCGAGCTGGCGGTGGCGACGTACAACGTCGAGAACCTCGACCCGTCCGACACCACCTTCGCCGCGCACGCCGAGGCGATCGTGCGCCACCTGTCCTCCCCCGACATCGTGTCCCTGGAGGAGATCCAGGACAACAGCGGCGCCACCGACGACGGCACGGTGGCCGCCGACCGGACGGTGGGCCGGCTGATCGACGCCATCGTCGCGGCGGGCGGCCCCCGCTACGACTGGCGCGGCATCGACCCGGCCGACAAGGCCGACGGGGGCGAGCCGGGCGGCAACATCCGCCAGGTGTTCCTGTTCAACCCCGAGCGGGTCTCCTTCACCGACCGTCCCGGCGGCGACGCGACCACCGCGACCGGGGTGACCGAGGTCCGCGGCAAGGCGGCCCTGACCGTCTCCCCCGGCCGCGTCGACCCGGCCGGCCCGGCCTGGGAGAACAGCCGCAAGCCGCTGGCCGGCGAGTTCGTCTTCCGCGGCCGGACGGTCGTCGTGGTCGCCAACCACTTCAACTCCAAGGGCGGCGACCAGAGCCTGACCTCCCAGTACCAGCCGCCGGCGCGGGCCTCGGAGAACCAGCGTCACCTCCAGGCCGAGACCGTGAACACCTTCGTGCGGCAGATCCTCGACGTCCAGAAGAACGCGGACGTGGTCGTGCTCGGCGACATCAACGACTTCGAGTTCTCCACGACCACGCGCATCCTGGAGGGCGACGGCGAGCTGTGGTCGGCCGTCAGGTCGCTGCCGAGGAGCGAGCGCTACTCGTACGTCTACCAGGGCAACAGCCAGGCCCTGGACCAGATCCTGGTCAGTCCCTCGATCCGGCGCGGCGACGGGCTGGAGTACGACAGCGTGCACCTCAACGCCGAGTTCCACGACCAGATCAGCGACCACGACCCGCAGGTGCTGCGGTTCCGGCCCTGACGGCGCGTCCGCGGGCGGCGGGCGTGCGGGGCGGGAGCGGGTTCAGGACGGCACGAGACCGAGGGCGTGGTCGTACCGGCTGCCGGTGAAGCCCGTCACGCCCGGGTACGTCCGCACCCGCTCCCACAGTCCCGCCGCCGGGCCGGCCGGTGCCGCCAGGGCCTCGTCGTAGGCCCGGGCGCTCTCCCACTCGGCGTAGTTGAGCACATGGCCGCCGTCGGTGCCGAGGTGGAAGTGGGCGGCGATCAGGCCCCGGTGCTGCTCGGGCTCGCCGGCGAGCGCCTTGGTCACCAGGTCGATCCAGTCCGCGCGCCGTTCGGCGGCGGCCGGCTCGAAGTCGATCCGCACCGTCACGATCAGGCCGGGGGCGCGGTCGTCACCGGCGGCGCGCTCGTGGCTGCGGTGGTACCGGTAGCGGTGGAGCCCGAGCCGCTCGATGTCCGGCACCGCGGTGTCGATCTCGTCGACGCGCTCCTGCCGGTGGGTCTTCGCGAACGACTCGTACGCCTGCTCGCTCACCCACCGCGAGTGGTGCATCAGCGTGGTGCCGTCGTGCCCGGTGTAGACGTGGTAGGCGCGCAGGCCGGCGCTGGGCCAGGGGCGGCGCTCCCAGGCGCGGGCGATCGCCTCGACGGTCTGCCGCTGCCGCTCGGGGGTGCCCACGCGCCAGGTGCTGAAGAAGGGCGCCGCCACGTCGGTGCGGGTCAGGTCGGGGTGTGCTGCGGTACGGCGGGTCATGCCGGCCTCCGGGGGTGGGTGGGCGACGGTGGTCGTTGCGCGCACCGACCACCCTTCAACCTCCACCTGACTCGAGGTCAAGCGCGGGCGTGCGCCCCGGGAGAGGGGCGCCCGAAGCGGGGCGGGTCCGAGGGGGGACGCCCGCAGGGGGCCTCGTGGAGGCCCCCTGGTGCCGGTCTCAGCGGTGCCCGTTGTGCCGCCTGAGCAGCACGCCCGCGGCGACGACGGCGCCTGCCGCCGCGCCCGCGAGCAGGACCGGAGCCGGGTGCCTGCGCCCGGCGCGGACCAGGTCCCGGACGGGTCCGGGCACCCCGTGCTCCACCGCGTGGCCCGCCCGTCCGGCCCGTTCCTGCACGGTGTGCCCGGCCTGGGCGGCGCTGCTGCGCAGTTGCACGGTCATCGCCCCGGCCCGGTCCCTCAGGTCGGCGGCGCGTGCCTTGGCGCGTCCCTTCACGTCGGCCTTGCCCGCCAGCTCCTCGACGGTGTCGCCGAGTTCGTGGCGGGTCTGTTCGATCTGCCGCCGCAGCTCGTCGGGGCCCTTGGCCCCACCGGCCGTCCGCGCGGCCGGCCCGGTCCTGGCGGCGTCCCCGTCCGCCGGGGCCGCCGGTGTGGTCGGGTCCGTCGGATCCGTCATCGATGCGCCCTTTCCCTGATCTCCTCCACGTCGGCCCTGACGCTGCCGAGGGCCGCCTCGGGCGTGGGGGGTGCGGCCCGGCGGAGCTGGGCGCGTCCGGCCACGACCAGCAGGCCCGCGGCCACGAACAGCACCGCCGTCACGATGAGCGCCGCGGCCCAGACGGGCAACGCCAGCGAGAGCGCGGCGGTGGCCGTGCCGGCCAGGGCGAACAGGCCGACGTAGGCGACGGCGCCCGCGGCGCCGAGCAGCCCGCCGCCGCGTCCGGCGCGCCGGCCCTTCTCGGCCAGTTCCTCTTTGGCGAGAGCCACTTCCTGGCGTACGAGCCGGGAGAGCTGTTCGGTGGCCTGACCCACGAGTTCGCCCACGGAGTGGTGCTCGTCGCGGACGGGCCTGGTTGCTGTGGTCCCGGTCACGGTGTTCCGCCTCCTCTCGGTTCGGGAACACCCCGGGTACCCGCGCCGGACACCGCTACCCCTGCCCCGCGCCGCCTTGCCCGCGGGCGCCGAGCCGGGCCAGCTCCGTCTGGAACCAGTCGAGCCGGGCCTGCAACAGCGCCGCCTCGGCGACGAGTTCGGGAACGCCGAAAGTCCCCGCCGCCACCGGCTCCCGCGGCGGGCGCGGCCCCGCCGCACCGCCCGCGGCGACCACCCGCAGCCCGTCCCCGGCCAGCCGCGCGAAGGCGGCGAGGGAGAGGGCGTACCGGCCGCGCAGACAGCCCTCGCAGGAGGGGGCGAGCGCGCGCCAGCCGGGACGGCCCCAGCCCGCGTCGGCCAGCGCCACCGCGGCCGTGCCGCACGCGCAGGGTCCCGCGGTGGCGGTCCGCACCCGCTGGCGGGCGTAGCGGAAGCCGTGCTCGAAGCGGATGTAGGCGCCCAGGACCGTCACCTCCAGCAGGACGGCCGTGCGGTGCTCGGCCGTGCACAGCAGCGCCTCGGCCGCGGCCCGGTCGTGCACGCAGTGGAAGCCGCAGTCGCAGCGCCGCTGGGGCGGCCGGTGCCGCAGGCCGTAGACGCACGAGGCGTCGGCGCGGACCCCGTACGGCAACGAGCCGCCGAGGGAGACCCCGGTGAAGGCGGCCCGGGTGCCGTCCTGGGAGAGCACCGCGTGGGCGATCTTGTATCCGGTCGGCGGCTCCGCAGGGCGTTCCTCCGGAAGCCGCAGCCTCATCGGGCGGCCGGCACCTCTTCGGGCGCGGCCAGGGCGGGCTCCTGGATCTCCTCGGGAACCCGCAGTTCCTCCTCGTGGACCTCGGGCCGCTCCTGCGCGATCCCCGTGGCGAGTGCCTTGCCGAGCTTCATGACGCCTCCCATGACCCTGACGTAGTGCCGGTGACCGTCTCCGCCATGGTGCCCGAAGACGGCCGCCTTGCCCATAGGGCCCCGCCTCGGCCCGGCGGAACCAGGCCACACCCTCGCCCGGCGTCGCGGAAGCAGTCCTTAAACGCAAAACACGGCGGATTAAGAAGAACTACATCCAGGACCAGGACCGCGTCCATGGCTCGCACAGACCACCGCCGTGACGGATGGACCGCCCGCTCCCCCGCCCTTGAGCCGCGCGTTCCGCGCCATGATCACGTCCGTCGTCCGGGCGGGCGCCCTCACCCCCGGCGGCGCGGCACGCCTCGCGGACGTACGGTCGCCGGCACCTGTCTCTTATTACACATCT
>NZ_WYCT01000276.1 GCF_011008945.1 Streptomyces harenosi | reverse complement strand
GGATCATTTGAGGCTAGTCAATGTTTTTTTTTTTCAAGCAGAAGACGGCATACGAGTTTAGCGAGTGTCTCGTGGGCTCGGAGATGTGTATAAGAGCCAGCCCGAGGACCCGGCCGGTGCGGACCCGCACCCCCGTACGGGAGGTCACCACGTCCCGGACCGCCCAGTCCAGCAGCGCGCGGCTGCACGTGATCATGCGGGGCCCCTCGTGGCGCCAGCGGCGGAACCAGCCCTCGGAGGACAGGGCCACCATCCCCGAGCTGAGGGAGATCTCGTGCGCCCCCGCGGCGAGCAGGTGCCTGCGCATGCTCACGCCGGGCACCAGATCCTCCATCGCGGCCAGGCCCCCCGCCATCAGCAGGTGGGCGTGGCGCCCCTGCGGCAGCCCCCGCCGGTGCTCCGGCCCGTCCGGCAGCTCGTCGCGCTCCAGGACGACCACCTCGTCCACGGCGGTGGCCAGCGCCGCCGCGGCCAGCATGCCGGCCAGGCCGGCACCGATGACGACAGCTCTACGCGACATGGGTCTCCTCGGGTCGGGACGGGGGATCAGCCATGGGGGGCCTTCACCGTACCTTCACGTCCGGTGCCGACGGCGGTCGCCTCCGCCAACGCCTGTGCCAGTTCGACCAGTTCACCCGTGCCGGAGACCTCCGTGGCGTGCAGCCGGTACGTGCTCGGCGGGCCGGGCGGCTCCTCGTGGGCGGCGGCGCGCCGCGCGGCGTCGGCGAGCATGGCCGCCTCCCCGGCGAGCCGGGCCCGGCGCGCCCCGCGCCCCGCCCGCAGGGCGGCCACGCGCGCCCGCTCGCGGACCCGGTCGTCGAAGTAGGGGGCCAGCGCCAGCAGGGCGTCGTGGATGGAGACCTCGCGCCACTGGAGCCGGGCCCGGGGGAGCTGCCACCAGGAGGCCGGCGGCTTGGGCGCGGTCGGCGCGAACCGCAGCAGCGACCACAGCGGCTCCAGCCTGCGGTAGTCGCCGAGCCCGTGCCAGTGGGCCAGGACGGAGGGCAGCACCCGCGGCAGGACGAACCCCGCGGAGCAGATCAGCGCGCCCAGCGAGGCCATGGGCGGCGCGACGGTCGTGGACAGGAAGTCCAGGTCCCCGCCCGCCCAGCGGGCCGCGATCGCGGTGTACTTCGTCAACTGGAACCCCAGCACGTCCAGCAGCGCGCCGGTGAGGATCAGCCGCAGCCCGGTGCGCAGCCAGCCGGTCACCTCCCGCCCCCACTTGAGGCACACGGCGCACATCACCACGGTCGCCGCGCTGTGCCCGAGCAGGTACAGCAGGATCATCTCCCGCATGCACGGGGTGTTCGCGTAGTAGGTGTCGAGGTCGGTGAGCCGCTCGGTGTCCGCGTCCGCGCACACGAACAGCACGGTCACGGCGGCGATCAGCGCTCCGTAGGCGGCCACGCACCGCCACACCGCGCGCCGCACCCGCGCCCGGGGGCCGCCCCGCCAGTTGACCAGCAGGACCAGCAGCGAGCAACTGTAGGCGGAGAGCATGCCGTAGGTCAGGGGGGCGCCGAAGTTGGGGACGCCCGTCACCTCGTTGACGACCTCCAGGGTCAGGGGGGCCGAACAGACGAAGACCAGGGAGCCGAGGACGATCGCCGCGCAGGTCGACAGCGTCAGCGGATCGCGTACGGCGGTGCGCGGCCGGCGGAACAGCACCGTGCAGGACAGGCCGAACACGGCGGCCGCCAGGTAGACGACGAGGTTCATGACCGGCGGCTCCGCCCGGCCGCTGCCCCGGTCACGCCGCGCCCGTCCGGGTGGTGGTGCCGTGGGCGCGGGCGGCGGCGACGAGGTCGGAGGTGGCCAGCGCGTCGGCGATGCGCACCAGCGCGGCCGGGTCGGGCACCCGCTCCACCAGGCGGCCCGCCCCGCCGGGCGGCGGGCCGGGCTCCCGCTGCGCGGTGTCCCAGGCCGCCGAGGCGATGACCGCCGCCCAGGCGGTGGCCTCGGCCCGCTCCGCGTCGCCCGTCGCCCGCAGCGCGGCCTCCCGGGTCCGGGCGTACAGGGACCGGTCCAGGCAGGCGTCGAGGTAGCCGAGCGCGTTGTGGATGCTGGTCTGGCGCCACACCAGCCAGGTGGTGGGGGAGGCCAGGCGCGGCCGCGGCAGGCGCAGCGACCGGCGGCTGAGCAGGTCGTCCAGCTCGCGTTCCAGGGGGGCCAGGCGCACATAGGTCCGCCAGGACCGGCGCCACTCCGCCAGCCAGGGCCCCACCAGCGGGATCAGCACGCCGACGACCGTGATGAGGGCGCCCATCCCGGCGGCTGCCGGGGACATGTTGGTGTCGAGCACCGCCCAGTCGTGTCCCGACCAGCGGGCGCCCACGGCGAGCAGCTTGCCCACGCTGTACCCGCAGTTGCACAGCGCGCCGACCGCCATCACCGCCAGCCCCGCGCGCAGCCGGCCGCGCACCCGGCGGGCCCAGCGCAGGGACGAGACGGCGGTGACGCCGACGGCGGTGAGATGCGCGGCCAGGTACAGCACGATCATCTGGCCGATGAACGGCGTGGTCGCGTAGTAGGTGTCCAGGTCGGTGCGGCGTTCCACGGGGGCCTCGCCCAGCGCGAAGGTCACCGCGATGCCGACGACGACCAGGGTGTAGGCGATGATCCAGCGGCGGGCGGTGCGGTGCACGTGCGGCCCGCCCCGCCAGTACACGACGAGCACCTGGGAGGCGGCGCCGTACGCGGTGATCGCGGCGTAGGTGAGGGGCGCGGCGAGGTTGGGGACGCCGCTGAGCCGGTTGACGGCGCCGACGGTGGGCGGGGCGCCGAGGAAGAAGCACAGGCCGGCCAGGGCGAGCACCGCGCAGATGGCGCGCAGATACGGATCGCCGCGGTGGCGCAGCAGGTCCGGCGCCTTGGCCACCAGGCACAGCCACAGCACCGCGCAGCTCACGTAGTTGCTCACACTGCTCATCGGCGCGTCCCGCGGTAGTTGAGGGCGGCGCCGATCCGCCCGGCGAGGTCCTGGGCCTCGCCGCCCCGGGCGGCGTAGACCGAGTCGCCCGTCGCCTCCAGCCAGGCGCGCAGCCGGCGGCCCATCAGCATGCCGAACCGGTCGGCCTCCTGCTCCTCGGCGAGGCTGAAGTCGGTGCGGGCCGCGACGGGCCGGGGGGCGTCCGCGGCGCGCGGTCCCGGCTCCTGCCGCCCGCGTCGGTTCATGTGCCACACCTCATGGCAGAGGATCACGATCTGGTGCCACACGGCGGCCCGCCGGTCGACCACCACGATGTCCTGCGTCTCGCCCTCCAGCCACAGCCCGCTGGCCGTGTGCGGCGGGAAGGTCTCCCGGCGCACCACGAGCTCACGGCCGCGCCAGGCGGCGACGGAGGCGACCAGTGCCTCGAACAGGACCTCCGGGTCGGCGGGGACCGGAACCCGGATGGGGTCGGTGAGCTGGTCGGCGAGCCGACGCATCTCCCTCCTCGTACGCACCGTACTCCCTCTGCTCGCCGGGCCGTTGTGCGGTCACCCGAGCAATATGCCAAGACGGGCCGCCTCGGAGCCACCTCTGACGTCACTCGGCGGCCGGCACCCCGCCCTGCCGGGCGGCGGCGCGCACGCGCACCGCCCGGATGGCGTCGGGGTGGCGCAGGGCCCGCGAGACGGCGCCGATCTCCCGCAGCAGCTCCGTGGTGTCGCGGTCGCCCGGCCGCTCGCTCCCGTCCGGGCCGAGCCGGGCGTCGACGGCGTCCAGGATGGCCACCGCGGAGGCGAGCGCCTTGGCCCGCTCCGGCGGGAAGCCGAGCCCGAGGGCGGCCTCCAGGGAGCGGCGGCGCACGTCCTCGTCGATGCCGCGGGCCAGCGGCAGCAGCACGTCCCGGATGAACGTCTCGCGCCGGGTCAGGCGCAGTTCGGGGCTGGCCCGCAGGACGAGGGGGATGCCGCCGCCGTTGACCGAGCGCATCAGCAGGTACAGCGGGCGCAGTTCGTGGTGGGCGAGCCGGACCCGCCAGCGTTCGTGGAGGTACTGGCCGGCGTGGGGCAGGATGAAGCCGACCGCGATCAGCACGGCGGACAGGCAGGCCACCGGCGGGGCCACGTCCACGTTGAGCCAGTCCAGGTCGTGGCCGGTCCAGCGGGCGGCGACGGCGGTCAGCTTGGCGGCGTCGAACAGCAGGTTCATCGCGTAGCCCAGGCCGAGGAACTTCAGGCCCCAGCGCAGCCAGGCGTCGAGCCCGTCGGCGCGGATCCAGTTGCGGATCAGCTTGAAGGTGATCAGCACCGCCGTGGTGTGCGCGAGCAGGTAGAGCAGGATCATCTCGCGCATGAACGGGGTGCAGGCGTAGTACGTGTCCAGGTCCCGCAGCCGTTCGACGGGGGCGTCGGCCAGCGCGAACAGCACCCACAGCGCGACGATCACCCCGGAGTAGACGGAGACGACCCAGCACCGGGCGCGGCGGGTGGCGGCCGACCGGTCGGACAGGCCGTTGCGCCAGGCGGTGATCAGCAGCAGGCACAGGCCGCTGAACGCGGTCAGCAGGGAGTACACCCACGGCGCCGAGATGTTCGGCACGCCCGTGACCCGGTTGACCAGGGCGATGGTCGAGGGCGCGACGAACACGAAGACCGCGCAGGCCAGCAGGAGCAGGCCGCCGACCGCGCGCAGCAGCGGGTCCGTCCACAGCCGGATGATGGTGGGCAGTTTGATCGCGAGGGCGGTGGCCAGGACGGTCGCCGGTATCCACCAGAAGGTGGTGTAGAACTCGCTCAGGAACCCGGCCGGATCCAGCGCCCGCTCCACGGCGGCCGCCACCGGCCCCGGGGAGCCGTGGAACCGCGTCACCGTGCCGCGCCTCCGCGTCCGCGGTAGCCCAGGGAACGCTGGACCGGGTCGAGGGGGGCGTCGCCGGCGGGGGCGGGCGCCGGGCACCGCAGGGCGGTGGCCAGGAGGTGGCCGAAGTCCTCGGCCTCGGCCTCGTCGTGCTCGCGGGAGCCGTCCCGGGCCGCCACGGGCGTGCCGCCCTGCTCCAGCGCGGCGAAGAGGCCGGGGGTGAGGGCGGTCTCCGGCCGCCGGCTCCGGTCGGCCAGGGCCCGCGCCGCCGTGGCGGCGGGCCCGTGCCGGTGGCCGTGCCCGGTGTGCAGGTGCCACAGCTCGTGGCCCAGGATGACCAACTGCTGCACGGCCTCGGCCCGTTCCTCGACGATGATCAGGTCGAAGTCCTGGAACTCCACCCACAGCCCGGTCACGTCGATCCCGTCCGGGAACCGCTCGAAGCGCAGCACCACCGGCCGTCCGCCCCGGCGTGCGGTCATCTCGTCGCACACCGCCCGGCACACGGCACGCACGTCGCACGGCTGCCGGGGGGCGGTGCGGACGGCGGCGGCGAGCTCGCCGGCCAGCGCGCGCATGGCCGCGCCGGTGCGGGGGCGCCGGAGCCCGGCGACCACCCGGGACGCCCTGCCGCGCGCGCCCGCCCTGTCCATCGGGTCCCCCTTCTCACCGCCGCTCGGCGCCCGCTCCGAGCGTACGCGTCCGGGACTGCCCACGTCATGCGATCCGATGACCGTTGTTCAACGAAGAACGATCACGACTGCGCGGAAGTCCTGCGCAACCCATTGACGTGCAGGGACTTCGACCTTACGGTCCCGTTCGAAGTTACGAGCGCTATTCGACATATCGAACGCCGTGGGTGCTTCCGGCGTGCACCGCGCGTCGGGCACCCCCAGCGCATCGAGCAACCGTTTCCGACAGATGGGCAGGGCATGGGACGACCTGGCCTCAATCGCAGGCAACTTCTGGCCGCGGCGGGCGGCCTGGCGGTCGCGGGCAGTTTCGGCTTCGCGGCCCTGGGCACGGGCGCCGACGCGCTGGCCACCGACGCGCGCACCAGGGTGCGCTACTGGAACCTCTTCAGCGGCGGCGACGGCGCCAACATGATCGCGATGCTGGACGCCTTCCGTCAGGACAACCCCGGCATCGCCGTGAAGGACTCCACCCTCCAGTGGGGCAGCCCCTTCTACACCAAGCTCGCCATGGCGGCGGCCGGCAACCGCGCGCCGGACCTCGGCGTGATGCACCTGGGCCGCGTCACCGGCTTCTCGCCCGGCCGCCTCCTGGACCCCTGGGACGTGGACCTGCTCGCCAAGTACGGCGTGCGGGAGCGGGACTTCAACCCCGCGCTGTGGCGGCGCGCCGTCATCGACGGGAAGCTCTACGCCCTGCCGCTCGACATCCACGTCCAGCTCTGCTTCTACCGCAAGGACGTGCTGCGGAAGGCGGGCCTGCTCGGCGCCGACGGGCGGATGGTGCCGGTGACCTCGCCCGGCGAGTGGTTCGAGCTGCTGAAGGAGGCCAGGAAGGCCACGAAGAAGGGCCTGCAGACCCTCGGCTTCTGGCACAACGACCAGAACTTCCAGTGGTGGTTCTTCGTCGCCTTCTACACCCAGCTCGGCGGCACCTGGTTCGACGACGCCCGCACCGAGGTCACCTTCGACACCGGCAAGGCCACCCAGGTCCTGGAGTTCCTGCGCCGGCACATCACCGACGGCTACGCCCACCCCGGCTTCGGCGGCCAGGCCGGCGCCGAACAGTTCGTCAACGGCTCCCCCTTCGTCTGGGAGGGCAACTGGTCGGTGCCGGTCTTCGAGTCCGCGAAGCTCGACTACGGGGCCGCCCCGCTGCCGCCCGTCTTCGGCAGGCAGGCCACCCACGCCGAGTCGCACGCCTTCGTGCTGCCGCACCAGGCCGAGCGCGGCGGCGACGCCAACGACGCCGCCCACCGGCTGGCCGCCTACGTCGTCCGGCACGCCCGGCAGTGGTCGGCGGGCGGGCACATCCCCGCCTACACGCCGACCCTGGCCACGGAGGCGTACCGGAAGCTCAGCCCGCAGAACGAGTACGTGACGGCGATGGACCACCAGGCCACCGAGCCGAAGGTGTGGTTCGCCGGCTCCACCGGCATCCTCGCCCAGCGCGTCGGCCCCGTCGTGGTCTCCTCGACCATGGGCTCCGCCCGGCCCGAGGCCGCGGCCCGCCGGATGAAGAGCACCCTCGCCGAGCTGCTCGCCTCGAAGAACCCCATGGACGGCCGCACCGCCGCGCAGGGAGGTGCCGTCGCATGACGACCAGCGCCCAGACCGTTCTCGCCCCGGCCCGCGCGAGGACCGCCGCAGAAAGTGTCACCGTCCGCCGCAGGCAGGGCTTCCAGCACGGCGGCTGGTTCGTCGCCCCGTTCCTGGTGCTGTTCGCGCTCTTCGTGATCTGGCCGCTGCTGCGCGGCCTCTACCTCAGCTTCACCGACGCCAACATCTCCGGTGAGGGCGCGAGCTTCGTCGGCCTCGACAACTACCGCGAGGCCCTGAACGACCCGCTGGTGTGGGACTCGCTCGGCCACAGCGCGTACTTCACGCTGCTGGTGGTGCCGTGCATCACCGTCATGGCCTTCCTGCTGGCGATGCTCGCCCACCACATCGAACGCGGCAAGTGGCTGTGGCGGCTCTGCTTCTTCATGCCGTTCCTGCTGCCCTCCACCGTCGCGGGCAACCTGTGGCAGTGGCTGTTCAACCCCGGCACGGGCATGATCAACCACGTCTTCGGCCTGGAGACGCCGTGGCTGACCGACAAGTCGTACGCGATGCTCGCGGTCGTCATCACCACCCTGTGGTGGACGGTCGGCTTCAGCTTCCTGCTCTACCTCGCCGCCCTCCAGGGCATCCCGGGGCACCTGTACGAGGCCGCCAAGCTGGACGGCGCCAACGCCTGGCACCGCATGGCCCACATCACCCTGCCGATGCTGCGCAACGTCACCGGCCTGGTCATCGCCCTGCAGATCCTCGCCTCGCTCCAGGTCTTCGACCAGGCCGTGGTGATGATGGACTTCGGGCCCGGCCCGGAGGGGTCGACCCGCACCTTCGTGCAGTACACCCTCGAAGAGGGCTTCACCAGCTACCGCGTGGGCTACGCCTCCGCGATCTCCATCATCTTCTTCGTGCTCATCGCGGCCGTCGCCCTCGCGCGGATGTGGCTGCTGCGCAACCGTGAGGAGGACGGCCGATGACCACCGCCGCCCAGACCCAGGTCAGGCCCCGCAGGGCCTGGTCGCCCAGCCAGATCGTGCTCACCCTCCTGGGCACGGCCGTCTCCGTGGTGTTCCTGTCGCCGCTGGCCTGGGCGCTGTTCACCTCCCTGAAGCCGGAGACCGAAGCCGTCGAGGTGCCGCCGCACTGGCTGCCGCGGGACTGGACCGGGCAGGCGTGGTCGGCCATGTTCGACAACGGCAACCTCGTCAACTGGTTCGTCAACTCGGTCGTGGTCTCCGTCTGCGTGACGGCCGTGGTGCTGCTGGTGAGCGCGCTGGCCGGCTACGGCTTCGCCCGCACCGAGTTCCGCGGCAAGGGCGTTCTGATGGGCGTGGTGATGGCGGGCCTCATGGTCTCCCCGGCCGTGCTGGGCGTCCCCCTGTTCACCACCGTCCAGCAGATGGGCATGGTCGACACCTACTGGGGGATGATCCTGCCGCAGTGCGCCCCCGCCGCGATGGTCTACATCCTCTACAAGTTCTTCCAGGGCGTCCCGCGCGAACTGGAGGAGGCCGCGTTCATCGACGGCGCCGGGCGCTGGCGGGTCTTCTTCACCATCATCCTGCCGCTGTCCCGCCCCTCCCTCGCCGCGGTCGGCATCTTCACCTTCATCGCCTCCTGGAACAACTTCCTGTGGCCCTACATGGTGACCAACAACCCCGACCTGATGACCATGCCGAACGGCATCGCCACCGTCATGAACTCCTACGGCATCCAGTGGGCCCAGCTCATGGCCGGCGGCCTCATGGCGGGCCTGCCGCTGATCATCGTCTTCGTCTTCTTCCAGCGCCAGATCGTGGCGGGTGTCGCGCACACCGGCCTGGCCGGCCAGTGACCCCACCGGAAAGGCACGCACCGTGAAGCGCACCCGATCGGCCGCCGTCCTCGCCGCGGCCGTCCTCTCCCTGCTCCCGGTCACCGCCCGGGCCGACACCGTCCACCCCGACCCGCAGCCGATCACCGGCCAGCAGATCATCCACGACCCCACGGTGATCCGCCTGAAGTCCGGCGGCTACGTCGCCTACTCCACCGGCGGCGTCATCGGCGCCCGCACCTCGCAGGACCGCGTCCACTGGAAGGACGCGGGCAACGCCTTCGCCGAGCCGCCGAGCTGGTGGTACGAGTACAACGACACCGGCGACCCCTGGGCCCCCGACATCTCCTACCGGGACGGCCGGTACTGGCTGTACTACGCCGTCTCCTCCTGGGGCACCAACCACTCCGCGATCGGCGTGGCCACCTCCCGCTCGGGCCTGCCCGGCACCTGGACCGACCACGGCAAGGTCTTCGGCTCCGAGACCACCGACCCCTACAACGCCATCGACCCCGCCCTGATCGAGGCGGACGGGAAGCTGTGGATGGCCTTCGGCTCGTACTGGACGGGCATCCGCATGGTCGAGCTGGACCCGCGCACGGGCAAGGCGGCCGGCGGCGCCCCCGTCCACCACCTGGCCACCCGCCCGGACGAGCCGTACGCCGTCGAGGGCCCGGCCGTCGTCAAGCACGGCCGCCACTACTACCTGTTCGCGTCCTACGACGCCTGCTGCTCCGGCGTGAACTCCACGTACAAGATCAGGGTCGGCAGGTCGACCTCGGTGACCGGCCCCTACACCGACTCCACCGGCACGCCGATGCTCGAGGGCGGCGGCGACCTCCTCCTGGCCGGCCACGGCCGGTACATCGGCACCGGCGGCCAGTCGGTCTTCCGCGACCGGGGCCGGGACCTCCTCGCCTACCACTACTACGACGCCGAGGACGGCGGCACGCCCAAGCTCGGCCTCAACACGCTGACCTGGGGCCGTGACGGCTGGCCCGCCGTCCGCTGACCCCCGCACACCCGAAAGGACCCCATGTCCCGCCCCGCCCGCTTCACCCT
>NZ_WYCT01000275.1 GCF_011008945.1 Streptomyces harenosi | reverse complement strand
CACCGCCGTCCGCGTCGGAGAGGGCACCAAAGCCCGCTACGTCCACCACCAGCACGCCCCCGAGCAACCGCCCGAGAGCTGATCACCTGTCGCTTGTCGGCACGCGCAGAGCACACGCCGTCCAGGGCCCCCAAGGACCCGGAAACGGCTTGTGACCTGCAAGGCGACAAGCGACAAGACAAGACAAGCGACAAGCCACACGACAAGGAAGACGACAAGCCGCACGACAAGACAACCCACCCCTGAGCGGGCCCGCACCAAGCCTTTGGTGCGGGCCCGCGGCTCACCCGAAGGAGCCCGAAATGACCCACCGCCCGCCGCCGGGGATCACCGCCCCGCACATCCCCGCCGACGCCTACCGCCACGCTCAGGCGACCGGACAGCCGGTCGTCATCGTCGTCAACGACACCCGCCCGGCCGGCATCCCCTGGCGGCGCTGCCTGATCCCCTTCGCCATCGCCGGCGCCGCCGTCGCCGGCGGCTGGGGACTCGTCGCCGCCCTCTGCTACCTGCTCGACGCCGCCACCCACGCCGCCACCGTCATCGCCGGCGCCGCCGGACCCATCGGCATCGGCGGCATCACCCTCAAACTCGCCCGCAACAAGCGCACGTAGCTACGCCAAGGGCGGCCCCCACCTCACGCCAATGACGCGGGGCCGCCCTTGTCCACCTGCCACTCAACTGACCTGTGGAGGTTTCCCAGCATGACGCAACCCACCCCCATCCGGCGAGTGCCCGGCCACCTGCTGCGCGCCGCCCTGGGCGCCGCCGAGCGCGGCTGGCACGTCTTCCCCCTCCGCCCCGGCACCAAGGTCCCGGCCCTGCACGGGGAGAAGACCTGCACCCGCACCGGGCCCTGCGCCGGCGGGCACCTGAAGTGGGAGCAGCGCGCGACGACCGACCCGGACCGTATCCGCGCTGCCTGGTCGCGGGCGCCGTACAACGTTGGCATCGCCACCGGCCCGTCGCGGCTGGTCGTCGTCGACCTGGACACCCCGGAGCACAAGGGCAGTTCGGACGCGCCTGACGGCGCGGCGACCTTCAAGGCGCTCTGCGAGCGCGCCGGGCACGCCGTCCCCACCACCTACCGCACCCGGACCACCAGCGGCGGGACCCACCTGTACTTCACCCTCCCGGACGGGGTGAGCCTGCCCAGCACGGTCGGGACCGTCGCCGAATCGGTCGACACCCGCGCGGCCGGCGGCTACGTCGTCGCCGCCGGCAGCGTCCTGCCCGCCGGACGGTACGAGGCTCTGTGCGGCTCTGTCGCCGTCTCTCTGCCCGGATGGCTGCTGAGCATCCTGGAGCCCGTTCCTGCGCGCCCTGTGGGCCCGTTGAGGCTTCCTGCGGTGGATGGCAGCCGTGCCGCCGTGGCCGCGCTGGAAGCCGAGTGCGCCGTTGTGGCCGCTGCTGGCGAGGGGGGACGGAACACCACCCTGAACCGCAGCGCGTTCAAGGTGGGGCGGTTCGTCGCGTGGGGCGACATCCCCCGGCACGTGGTGGAGGACGCCTTCCAAGCGGCTGGAGAGGCGGCCGGACTCACCGCTGCCGAGTGCCGCGCCACGATCCGCAGCGCCCTGAACAGCTCCCTGCGCACCGCCCGGCCCCGGGAGGCGGCATGACCACCCCCACCACCCCCCGCCTGGAAGGCCAACCCGCCACGACCACGCGCCGCCACGCCGCCCGGCCGGCCGCGCCCCGTCCCGCCGTGGGCGAGCCGAAAGGCGCCGCCCGCAAGGGCGCCGTCACTGCCCTTCGCCCGAACCGGCACCCGGGCCCCGGCCCGGACCCGGCACCGGACCGGCCCGGTATCCGCATCTACGCCCCGCCGGTCTACCGCGACCACTACGACGGCGCCCGCTGGTCCACGCGCTACGGCGCCACCCCCACCGCCGCCTACGCCTGCCCCTGCGGGCAGACCGGCACCGCCCGAGGACAGGACGCCGTGACCGCGCTGGTCGCCGAGTACGAGGCACACGCGTCCGGCTGCACCGGACAGCACGCCGCACGCACCGAAGGGAAGGCCGCCGCATGACCACCGCCATCGACGGGGCCGTACTGCTCAACGAGGTGGAAGCCTTCCACCGCCGCTTCAACGTCTTCCCCACCGAAGCCGCCTACGTCGCCGTTGTCCTCTGGGACGCACACACTCACCTGCTCGACTGCTTCGAGTCGACTCCCCGCCTGGCCTTCCTGTCCCCTGAGCCGGGGTCGGGGAAGTCCCGGGCGTTGGAGATCGTGGAAACGCTCGTGCCCAACGCGATGGCCGCTGTCGACGCATCCGCCGCCGCGCTCTTCCGCGCGGTGTCCGGGGTCGACGGCAGGCGGCCCACGATCCTGTTTGACGAGATCGACACCATCTTCGGCCCCAAGGCCGGGGAGAACGAGCAGCTACGGGGATTCATCAACGCAGGCCACCGCCGCAATCGGCCGATGTTCCGCTGTGTGGGCGATGGCGCGAACCAAACCGTGCAGGCGTTCCACTCATACGCCGCCGTAGCCGTGGCCGGGCTCGGTTCTCTGCCCGACACCATCCGGGACCGCGCCGTCATCATCCGCATGCGCCGCAGGGCCCGCAACGAGAAGGTCGAGCCCTACCGCACCCGTATCCACGAGAGGGAAGGGTTCGCCCTGCGCGACCGGCTCGCCGCATGGGCAGAGCAGGTCACCGAGCGCATCATGGGTGCCTGGCCCGAGATGCCCGACGGCGTCACCGACCGGCCCGCCGACGTGTGGGAACCCCTCATCGCCATCGCCGACGCCGCCGGCGGGGACTGGCCCGAGCGGGCACGCGCCGCCTGCGTCGCGCTGGTCACCGCGTCCAAGGCCAACGACAAAGGCAGTCTCGGAGTCCGGCTGCTAACCGACCTGCGCGACCACGTCATGGTCGGCATCGACCGCCTTCCCACCGTCGCCATCCTCGACCGGCTCAACGCCCTGGACGACGCCCCCTGGGCCGACCTCCACGGCAAGCCGCTGGACAACCGGCGCCTGTCCAAGATGCTCGCCGAGTACATGACGGCCGACAACGAGCCCATCACCTCCCGCAACATCAAGACCGCCGGGAGCGTCCTGAAGGGCTACTACGCCGCCGATCTCGCCGACGCATGGGCCCGCTACTGCCCCCCACCCCCGGAAAGTCCGCTACCTCCGCTACCCGACATGGAAAACGCGGCCTGACCAGCCCTGATGCGGTAGCGGCAACCGGCTTCGGTTGCCGCTACCGCCCCGCTACCCATCCGCTACCGCTACCCCCTCCCGCTACCTCCAACAGGCCCCTGACCTGCGCGGTAGCGGAAGTAGCGGAAGTAGCGGCCCCTAGAAGGACCCCTGACGGACAGTCCTAGAGGAGACCTTTCATGAGCATCGCCACCGTGGACTTCACACCGCTTGCTGACGCTGGATGCCCGCCCCCCGTTCTCCTGACGGTCGAAGAAGCCGCCCGTTGCCTCCGTATCGGACGCACCACCTGCTTCGCCCTCATCCGCTCCGGAGAGCTGGAGTCCGTAACCATCGGCGGGCTCCGGCGCGTTCCCGCAGACGCTCCGGCCGCCTACCTCGCCCGCCGCCGCGCTGAGCAGCGCGCCGCCTAACCGTTTCACTTCGGGACGTCACCTCGCCAGGAGGTGGCGTCCCGGGTCGTTTCCACACCCCAACTTGAAGGAGTCCGCCCGTGGCGGAAGAGAAGAAGCGCACTCGGCAACCCAACGGCCGCAGCTCCATCTACCTGGGCAAGGACGGCAAGTGGCACGGCCGCGTGACCGTCGGCATCCGTGACGACGGAAAGCCGGACCGCCGCCACGTCGAGCGGAAAATCCGCGCAGAGGTGACCGCCGCCGTCCGCGAGTTGGAGCGGCAACGCGATGCCAGGAGCATCCGGAAGGCTGGCCGGCCTTGGACGGTCAGGACGTGGCTGACCCACTGGGTCGAGAACATCGCCCCCCTCGCCGTCAACGAGAACACGATGGTTGGGTACGGAGTCGCCGTGCGGAAGCACCTGATTCCCGCTCTCGGTGCTCACCGGCTGGACAAGCTCAAGCCCGAGTACATCGAAAACTTCTACGGGCGCATGGTGGCCGACGGCCGTAAGGCCGGGACGATCCACCAGATCCACCGCACCTTCCGCACGGCGCTGAACGAGGCCGTACGACGTGGCCACCTTGCCAGGAACCCCGTCCAACTCGCCAAGGCACCTCGCGTGAGCGAAGAGGAGGTAGAGCCCTACACCGTCGAAGAGGTACAGCGACTGCTGCGCGCGGCGGAGGGCCGACGGAATTCCGCACGGTGGGCCGTCGCGCTCGCCCTCGGCCTCCGTCAAGGGGAGGCACTCGGACTGAAGTGGTCGGATGTCGACCTTGACCGAGGTGTCCTCATGGTTCGGCGGAGCCGCCGTCGACCGCGCTACGCCCACGGGTGCGGGGACACCTGCGGGAGGAAAGCCGGGTACTGCCCGCAGCGTCAGCGCACCAACCCTGAGACGGCCGACACGAAGTCTCGCGCCGGACGGCGGGCCGTGGGGTTGCCCTCTCAGCTCGTTGACCTGCTGCGCACCCACCAGGCCAAGCAACAGGCCGAACGCGCGGCGGCCGGCGCCGACTGGGCGGACGAAGGGTGGCTCTTCGCTACGCCGACCGGACGCGGCACATCACCTCGAACGGACTACGACGACTGGAAGGAGTTGCTTGACGACGCCAAGGTCCGAGACGGTCGGCTGCACGACGCCCGACACACCGCCGCCACGGTGCTACTGATCCTCGGAGTCTCCGAGCGGGCGGTCATGGGGCTCATGGGGTGGTCTACCACTGCCATGGCCGCGCGGTACCAACACATGGTGGACTCCGTCCGGAACGACGTTGCGCACCAGATCAATGGACTTATCTGGAAGCCTGAGGAAAGGGATTCGGCGGACGGTGACGCCGCCCGGGGTCCTCGCGTCCACTGACTGACGGGCCGTAGGTGGGACAGACCGGGTGGTCTGTCCCACCTAGTTACTGCGCCTACGGCGAGACCCTCATAAATGGGATTGGCCATCAGTGGTTTCTCACCGCCGTGCTAAATCCCCGAAGGCTGTGGGAATGGGCCCCAGTCAATAGTGGTTCCGTTGAACGTCGCGTTGTTGAAGCTAACTGTGCCGCTGTTGAGCGTCGCGTCGTTGAAGTGGACGGTACCGCCGTTGAATGTCGCGTTGTGAAACTTTACGTCGCTACCGTTGAACGTCGTTTCATAGAAGTTTAGTATGCCGTCGTTGAGTGTCGCGTTGTCGAAACTGACGTCTCCCTGATTGAGTCTCGCGGCATTAAAATTAACGTTGCCGCCGCTGAACATTGCATTGCTGAAATCGACGTTGCCGCCTTTGAGCTTCGCGCCGCGAAAATTGACGTCACCGCCATTGAGCACTGCCCCGTGGAAGGTAACGTCGCCCTCGCCGAGTGTCGCGTAGCGGAAATCGATGTTGCCGCCGCTGAGCGTCGCGTTATAGAAGTCGATGTTGCCGTCGTTGAGCGTCACGCGGCCGAAGAGGATGCGGCCAGCGCTGAACGTCGCCTGATTGAAAGTGACCATTCCGCCGTCGCTGACCGTTGCGTTGTGGAAGCTAACGTTGCTGCCATTGAATGTCGCATTGTCGAAACTGGTCATGCCGTTGCTGAACGTCGCTCTGGAGAAGTGGACGTCGTCATGGCTGAAGTTTGCGTTACGGAAAAGGGCGAGGTGCCGGAAATGGGCGCCGGAGAAGTCCCCGCCGTCGAAGGTGGCGCCCGTGAAGTCAAAGGAATGGTCACACCAGGAGGTGGGAGCGTCCGGCCGCTGGAGGTGGTCGCAGATGACGCGGATGATCGTGAGCCGAACCTCGCGCTCACCTTCCTTGTGCCCAACTGCTGTGTCCTCGGGTTCATAGGGCATACGCAGATAGGCGCAAAGTACATCGATGCACACCTGCCGCTGTTCCTCCCAGTCGTCGGCGAGACGCGCGAGGGCGTATACGCCAGCGAGACGGACGGCAGCTTGGTCGTGGCCAAGCTGTTCGGCGGCGGTTGTGTACCGATCGGCGAGCTGACTCGCGTCGGCTCGATGAGCGTCACCCTCCGAGAGAAGCTGCTTGCGGTAGGCATAGATGCCAGCGAGGACTGCGCCGGCCAGGGTCAGGACGGTGACGGTCGTCTTGATGACGTCGTTGATGTTGACCGGCTTGGGCGGCTTCTCGCTGCGGGCGGCATCCGCGAGCAAGCCGTAGACGCCGTGATAGAGCCCGAAGCTCAGGACGCCGACGACGATGAGGGCCAAGGGGGCGACGACCCAGACCGACCAGAGGTTCGGCGTATAGCGGCCCCGCGGAGCCTGACGCCTGCGTAGGAGTGATGCCACGACAGGATCATGGGGGCAGATCCGCGCCGTCGGCAGAGAGTTTCCAGAATTTCGGCTGAGGCAGTCCCCGCTTGAACCCTGCCTGACCTAGGCCGCCGGAGCACTCGTCCAGTCGCAGGACAGGGCTGCAGGTGGCGCAACTGAGACGGCAACTGAGACGGGGCAGCACGAGGGGCCCGGTCCAACGGACCGGGCCCCTCGTCTACCTGCGGTAGCGGAGGGATTTGAACCCTCGGTGACTTGCGCCACACTCGCTTTCGAGGCGAGCTCCTTCGGCCGCTCGGACACGCTACCGAGGGAGACCCTACCGCAAGGTGGGGCGTGGTTTGAAATCGGTATGCGGCGTGCTCGGTCGTCAGCGCGCCCGGAAGAAGTCGGTGAGGAGGGCCGCGCACTCCCCGGCGAGCACGCCCTCGATCACCTCGGGCCGGTGGTTGAGCCGCCGGTCCCGTACGACGTCCCACAGGGAGCCCGCCGCGCCCGCCTTGTCGTCCCGGGCGCCGTAGACGACCCGGTCCACGCGCGACTGCACCAGGGCGCCCGCGCACATCGTGCAGGGCTCCAGGGTGACGACGAGGGTGCAGCCGGCCAGCCGCCACTCGCCGAGCCGGGCGGCGGCCCGCCGGACGGCGAGGACCTCGGCGTGCGCGGTGGGATCGCCGGTGGCCTCCCGCTCGTTGTGGCCGGCGGCGAGCACGGTCGTGCCGTCCGCGGCCAGCACGACGGCGCCGACCGGGACGTCTCCGCCCCGGGCGGCCCGCCCCGCCTCGTCCAGGGCGAGGCGCATCGCGGCCCGCCAGCGGTCGCGCACCGGGTCGGGCGGCGGGCCGCCGGTTCCTCCGGGCCGGTCGGTCGGTGCGGTCAGCGGACGGTCTCCAGCGTCTCCGAGGCGCCCAGGGACTCGGCGATCTCGGTGAGCGCGTCCTCGGACAGCGAGCGCAGCTCCTTCTCGCTCACGCCGAGGTCCTCCAGGATGTCGGCGTCCCCGACCGGGCCGTGCGGCACGGTGGAGTCGGCGCCGGAGGGCTCGGGGCCCTCGGCGTCCTCCTCCGGCTCGCCGTCCTCGGTGCCGTCGAGGTCCAGGGCGTCCAGGTCGGGCGCGCCGTCACCGGGCTCCCGGCCCAGCAGCTCGTCGGTGAGCAGGAGCTCGCCGTAGCTGCTGCGGGCGGCGGCGGCGGCGTCCGAGACGTAGATGCGAGGGTCGTCCTCGCCGTCCACGCGGACGACGCCGAACCAGGCGCCCTCCTGTTCGATGAGGACCAGCACCGTGTCCTCGTCGGGAGAGGCTTCCCGGGCCAGGTCGGCCAGATCCGACAGGGTCTCCACATCGTCGAGCTCCGTGTCGCTCGCTTCCCACCCGTCTTCGGTGCGCGCGAGCAGTGCGGCGAAGTACACCGTGACTCTCCCACTGGTCATAGGCGTGCCGGTTGGGGGTCCCCCCGGCGGAGGTCGCGGGCGGGGGAACGGGCTCCGAGCCCCACCCACTCGGAATCGTGGCAGAAACAAGACGTTCAGGGGACGTCTTCGGCTCCCTGTGTCCGGCCGTTCCGATCGCGAGTCCGAGGGCGGTCCGGATGCGTCGGGACGGGCCCCTTCGCGAGGGACCCACCAGCGCGTCCGGCGCCGCCACTTGCGGATCGTACGCGGAGTTGCGCGGTCACCGCGCACCGCGTGCGGACCGGCGCCCGCGCGCCGCGCCATCTTCCCCGTCCGGCCCCCGGCCGCCCGTCTACCAGCGGAAGGTGCGCATGCGCATCGCGCGGCGCAGCCGGGCGGCCTTGGCGCGGCGCGGCTGGACACGGGCGCGCAGCGCCCGGGCCTCGGCCAGCTCGCGCAGGAACTGGGCCCGGCGCCGCCGCCGTTCGGCGTCGGTGCGGACCTCGGTGTCCGTCCCGGGACCTCGGTCCCGGGACGGCATGTCGTGGATCTCCCGGTCAGGCACAGTCTCACCACCCCGCGTCGATCCCTCCCACCTTCCCCCGGACGGGCGGTTTGACGCCAGCGAGCAGGCGCGGAGCGTTCCGGGGGTCCTGGCCCGGCGCGGGGACGCCGGGCCCATCCGGCCCGGTTACTGTGGTGGACATGCGTCTCCACGTCGTCGACCACCCCCTGGTCGCCCACAAGCTCACCACGCTGCGCGACCAGCGCACCGACTCCGCGACCTTCCGCCGTCTCGCCGACGAGCTGGTCACCCTGCTCGCCTACGAGGCCACGCGCGACGTGCGCACCGAACAGGTCGACCTCCAGACGCCGGTCGCCCGCACCACCGGTGTCAAGCTCTCCCACCCGCGTCCGCTGGTGGTGCCGATCCTGCGGGCCGGCCTCGGCATGCTGGACGGCATGGTCCGGCTGCTGCCGACCGCCGAGGTGGGCTTCCTCGGCATGATCCGCAACGAGGAGACGCTGGAGGCGTCCACCTACGCCACCCGGATGCCGGAGGACCTCTCCGGGCGGCAGGTGTACGTGCTGGACCCGATGCTGGCCACCGGCGGCACGCTGGTCGCCGCGATCAAGGAGCTGATCCGGCGCGGCGCCGACGACGTGACCGCCGTGGTGCTGCTCGCCGCCCCCGAGGGCGTCGAGGTCATGGAGCGCGATCTGGCCGGCACGCCGGTGACGGTCGTGACGGCCTCGGTCGACGAGCGTCTCGACGGCAACGGCTACATCGTGCCCGGTCTGGGGGACGCGGGGGACCGGATGTACGGGTCGGCCGAGTAGGACCGGATGTACCGGCCGGCCGAGTAGGACCGGCTCCGCGCGCGGCGCGCGGGGCCGCTCAGCAGGTCCGCTTCCCGCCGGCGGGCGCCTGCCGCGGCCCGGCCAGTGCTGCCACCGCCCGGTCGGCCTCCGCCTCCGGCGCGAGCTGCCGGAAGGCGTCGCCGATGATCAGGTCGACGGCGGCGTCCCGGCGGGCGGCGTCGGTGCGGTGCTCCGCGGCGGGAAGCTGGGCGGCGACCACCGGCAGCGAGGTCTTCGCCGCGGAGCCGGGGCCCACCAGGACGCCGGCGCCCTTGACCTTCTTGTCGTACTCCTTGGGCGCGTTGCCCACCTCGCCGATGCGGAAGCCGCGCTTCTTCAGTTCGTCCGCGGTCTTCTTGGCGAGGCCGGTACGGGTGGTCGCGTTGAGCACGTTGACGGTGATCCGGGCGGGCGCGGGCGGTACCGCGGCGCGGGGCGAGGCGCTCGCCCGGGGCGTGCACGCCGCCTTGGCGCCGGCCGCCGAGGCGGCGTTCCCCCCGCCGTCGAACGCGTCGACGAGCTGCGTGACGCCCCAGCCGAGCAGGCCGAGGACGGAGACGCAGGCGACGGCGAGGAAGGCGAGCCTGCCGCGCCGCCGGGGAGGCCGCATCCGCGGGTACTTGTCCCCCGTGATCCGGTACGCGCCGCCCATGCCGGGTGGAGTCAGCATGCTCATGGCCGCAGCGTAGTGCGCCGGGACGGCCGTGCCTACCGGATGATCATTTGATGCGTCCGGTCGGGGGCGATCCAACCCGAAAGGGTCAAGCCGGGCGCTTCACGGGCCCGTGGCCGGGTGCCCGGCGGGGCGGGGCCGGGTGCTCGGCGCGGCGGGGCC
>NZ_WYCT01000274.1 GCF_011008945.1 Streptomyces harenosi | reverse complement strand
GTACCGGAGGGGGAGCCGGGGATGGGGGCGCCAGGCCCCGAGAGGAAACCGGGGTGCACGGGGGCGCCGGTCTCCGCCGCGGGGAACGGCTGCGCGGGGCGGCCGGCCGCGGGGAACGGCTGCGCCTCCGGGAAGGGCCGCGCCTCCGGCAGGGCACCGGGCTGCGGGACGGCAACGGTCTCCGGAAGAGCACCGGACTGGGGGAAGACACGGGTCTCCGGAAGAACACCGGACTGCGGGACGGCACCGGTCTCCGGAAGAGCGCCGGACCCCGGGGAGACACGGGTCTCCGGAAGGGAACCGGCCTGCGGGAAGGGACCGGCCTGCGGGAAGGCACCGCTCCTGGGCAGGTCACCGCCCTCCGGGCAGGTACGGGCCTCCGGCAGCGCGCCGCCTCCCGTGAAGGGCCGCGCCTGCGGCATGGGGCCGGGCTCCGGGGAGGTACGCGCCCGCGGCAGAGCACCGCCCTCCGGGAAGGCATGGGTCGCCGCCGGGGTGGCCTGCTGTGGGAAGCCCGTCACTCCCGGGGCGGCCTGCTGCGGGAAGCCGGTCGCCGGCAGGGCGCGCGTCCGGGCCGCCGGGGGCGGGACGTCCGTCGCCTCCGCCGGGCCGGTGCCCGGTCCCGCGGTGTGCCGCCGCGGGTCCGGGGCGCCACCGCCGCCCGCCGGCCGCAGCGGCGGCAGTACGGCGGTCTGCTCGGCGTCGGGGGCACTGCGCGGGCGCGGGATAGCCGCCTCACCGGCGCCCGGGGTCCCCGGCAGCCGCAGGACCGCGGTGCGCTCCGGGTCCTCCGGCGTCTCGTGGGCGTACGGCACCGCGCGCGGGGCCTGCGCGTGGGCGCTGTGCGCGTCCCCGGCCGGGGCGGCCGACCAGGCCCGAACGGCGTCCTCGTCCTGCCGGGACTCGGGATGCTGTCGGTACGGGGTTGCAGCCACGGGCCGTTCGGGTTGAGCGTTTTTTTGCCAATTGTTCACGCGCGCACTTCCCCCCACGGGTCAGTTCCGGAAGCGCCTACGACTCCGAGCACCCGTCGGTCGAACCAGGCCCCCCACCAGGCTCGAGCGCCCCCTGTACCACACCGTGCTCGGGCCAAGAATGTAGCGCACCTGGGGAACGTGTGTTCCCGAGGTGTCAGTTGTGACCGGACATTGCACGCGCATCGCTGGCCGGAATCCATCCCCCGGCGGGCCGCCGCAGCCACTTCTCTCCGGCCGCGAGCCGCTCCGCGGCCCGGCGCAGGGCGTCAAGTGCGGGATGCGTCAACCCCTTTCGCCATACAAGAGACACGGGCGACAGCGGGACCGGATCGACCAGGGGCCGTACCACCGATCCCGGCATGGCCGGAAAACCCACCACGGCGAGGACGGGGTTGCGCGTCTTCGCCATCACCCGCTGGAACTCCTCGTCGCCCACGGCCAGCGGCCCGGGCGCCGCCACCTCGATGCCACGTCCCTCGAAGAGGCGCCGGGCGAGGTCGGTCCACTCCGGCGTACGGGGGTTGCCGGCCCCGGCGTACACGGTCTCCCCGGCGAGTTCGGCGAGCGGCACCTTCTCCCACGGGGCGAGCCGGTGGTCCTCCGGCAGGACGACCGCCATCGGCTCGTAGCGGACGGGCTGGTGGCCGAGCCCCCGCCGCAGGGCCGGGTCCAGGCCGGCGACGCGCCCGAACGAGGCGTCGAGGCGCCCGGCGAGGATCTCGGTGGCGGCGCCGGTCAGGCCGCTCTCGTAGCGGGCCATCAGCTCCTGTCCCGGGGCGAGTTCGCGGGCCAGTTCCAGTACGCGGCGCCCGGTGACCAGCCCCGGGGAGTTGATGTCCACCAGCAGGGGGCGGGCCTGCCCGAAGGCGGCCAGGAGGTCGTCCTGCGCCTGGAGCAGGCGGCGGGCGTGGGGCAGCAGCCGCTCGCCGTCCGGGGTGAGCGTCACCTGGCGGGTCGTCCGGACGAACAGCTCGGCGCCCAGTTCCCGCTCCAGGCGCCGGACATCGCGGCTGAGCGCCTGCTGGGCGACGTAGAGGCGGGCGGCGGCGCGGGTGAAGTGCAGGTCCTCGGCGACGGCGACGAAGGCCCGCAGCAGGCGGGGGTCGAGATGACGCGGTGACGGCATCGGGGGAACGTAGCAACTCACAACCGGAGTGCGTGAATCGGCGCCCGGAAGGTGTTGGACCCGGTGATCACCCGCGGGCGACCGTGGAGCCATGCCGCAGCCCACGTTCACCCGTCCGCCCGCGCCCGCGCCCCTGCTGACCGTCACCGCCGACACCCTGGTCGCCGCCGACTTCGGGCCGCGCACCTCCGCCCGGACCCGCGCCGGGGCCGGGCGCCCGCCCGGCCCCTACCGCCGTCTGCTGGCGGTCCCCGGCGCCCGCGCGTTCACGGCCGGAAACCTCACCGCCCGTCTGCCGATGGGCATGTTCAGCGTCAGCGCGGTCGTGATGATCGCCGGTACGCGGGGCTCCTACGCCCTCGCCGGCGCCGTCACCGCGACCGGGCTGGCGGTCACCGCGCTGGTCGCCCCGTGGACCGCGCGGCTGATCGACCGGCACGGGCAGGCGCGGGTGGCGCTGCCCGCCACGCTGGTCGCCGTGCTCGGCTCGCTCGCCCTGCTGCTGTGCGTGCGCCAGGGCGCCCCCGACTGGACGCTGTTCGCCGCGTACGCCGCCACCGCGACCACCCCCAACACCGGGGGGATGTCCCGCGCCCGCTGGGCCCACCTGCTCAAGGGCGACGCGGCGGCCCTGCACACGGCGAACTCCTTCGAGCAGGCCGCCGACGAACTGTGCTTCATGCTGGGCCCGGTGCTGGCGATCTTCCTGTGCGGGGCGCTCTTCCCGGAGGCGGGCACGCTGGCCGGCGCGCTCCTGCTGCTGGCGGGCATGGTGCTCTTCACCTCCCAGCGCGCCACCGAACCGCCCCCCGTGCGGGTGCGGCCCACGGCCGGGAGGCGCCCGGTGCCGCCCCTGCGCGCCCCGGGCATGCCGCCGCTGCTGGCCGTGTGCCTCGCCACGGGCGGCGTCTTCGGATCGATGGAGGTCGTCACGATCGCGTTCGCGGACGCACACGGTCACGGCGGCGCGGCGGGCGTGATCCTCGCGCTGCAGGCGGCCGGTTCCTGCGCGGCGGGCCTGCTGTACGGGGCGGTGCGGCCGGCCGGCCCGGCGCGGGCGCGCCTGCCGTGGTGCGTCGCCGCGATGACGGCGCTGCTGGTGCTGCCGGCGCTCGCGGCGGCCTGCACCGGCTCGCTGACGCTGCTGGGCGGCGCCCTGCTGCTGGCGGGGATGGCGACCGCCCCCACGATGATCACCACCATGACGCTGGTCCAGCGGCGCACCCCCGAGGGCCGCCTCAACGAGGGCATGACCCTCGCGGTCACCGGACTGCTCGGCGGTATCGCCGGCGGCAGCGCGGCCGGCGGCTGGGCGGCGGACCACCTGCCGGCGGCGGCCG
Source organism: Streptomyces harenosi (assembly GCF_011008945.1). GTDB lineage: Bacteria > Actinomycetota > Actinomycetes > Streptomycetales > Streptomycetaceae > Streptomyces > Streptomyces harenosi. The sequence continues at coordinate 6,535 of NZ_WYCT01000274.1, read as the reverse complement.
GGTACGGGGTGCCGGTGACCGCCGCCGCGCTGGCCCTGGTGATCACCCTGCTGCCGCTGCCCGGTTCCCGCGCGAACCATTGACGCGGGCCCCGTCCGTCCCTACCTTCCCGTCGCGGGGCCTCGGCGACCGGCGCCGGAGCCGCCCCCGTCCGCCCCGGGAGGAGCCGACCATGCCGACGGCACGAGGGCGGGCGCACCGGCAGGGGCCGGAGCCGGCCTGATGGTCAGGATCACGGATGTGGCGCGCCGCGCCGGGGTGTCGCCCAGCACCGTCTCCTACGCGCTCAGCGGCAAGCGCCCGATCTCCGCGGCGACCCGGCGCCGGGTGGAGGCGGCCGTGCGCGAGCTGGGCTACCGGCCCCGCGGCGACGCCCGGCCGGTGGCGGGCGGGCGGACGAACGTGATCGCGCTGGTGCTCTCCCCGGCCGCCGACGTCCGGGCCCCTGCGGTGGCGGAGTGCGTGGCGTCCGCCGTCACCGCCGCCCGCGCGCACGGCCGGGACGTGCTGCTGGTCAGCCGGGCGGGGGACGCGGACGGGACGGCGGGGCTGCGGCACGCGGCGGACGCCGCCCTGGCGGACGCGCTGATCGTGACGGACGTACGGGACCGCGATCCCCGGCTGCCGCTGCTGCGCGCCCTGGACCGGCCCTGCGTACTGATCGGTGTGCCCGCCGAACCGGACGGCCTGACCTGCGTGGACGTGGACGTGGAGGCGGCGGGCGCGCTGTGTGTGGACCATCTGGCCGGGCTCGGCCACCGGGCGGTGGCGCTGGTCGGGCCGCCGCCGGGGCCGGCCGGGCGGGCGGCCCGGGGGGCGGTGGCGGCCGCCGCCCGCGCGGGGCTGTCCTGCTCGGCGTACCCCTGCGAGGCGGCGCCGGAGGCCGCCCGGGTCACCGCCGGGCGGCTGCTGCGCGCGCGGCCCGCGCCGACCGCCGTGGTCGTCCACGGCGAGCGGCTCGTGGAGCCCCTCGTCGGCGCCTTCGGGCAGCTCGGCCTGCGGGTGCCCGGCGACCTGTCCCTGGTCGCGCTGGGCGCGGACCCGCCCGCCGGTGCGGGCCGCCCCCCGGTCACTCCGGCCACCTCGGCCACCGCGGTCACCTCGGTCTCCGTGCCGTCCGGCGCACGGGGCGGGCGGGCGGTGGAGCTGCTGACCCGGCGGCTGGCGGGCGAGCCGGTGCCGGGTGTCACGCTGCTGCCGCCGCGGCTGGCGCGGGGCGCGACCACGGCACCTCCCGGCGGGGGTCCGCACCGGCCGCCCGGTCAGCCGAGCCCCCAGGCCCGGCCGAGCCGGTAGGCCGCGCACAGGCCGACGTCCAGCGCGTACGCCCCGGCCGTCCCGCAGTGCTCACCGCCGGTGCCCGGATCGACGGGCTGGCCGTGTCCCATCCCCGTGATGCCGTACGTCTCCACGACCGCCCTCCCGGCCGGGTCCCGGAAGACCTGGTGCGGGTATCCGGCGACCGTGTCGCTGGTGTCGGCGGTCCGGTCGGCGCCGTGCACGTCGGTCCACTGCTCGACCAGATCGGTCATGTTGGCGGGCCGGACCGTGTAGTCCGCGCTCCCGTGCAGCACGGTCAGGGCCGGCCAGGGGCCCGTGTAGCCGGGCCGGGCGGCCCGCACCCGGTCTCCCCACTGCCGCGGCGTCTGGGTGGCGCCGACGTACATGCACACGTACGGCGACCCGGCGGCCTGCGCGCAGCCGTAGGGCAGTCCGGCGACGATCCCGGCGGCGGCGAACTTCTCCGGGTACGCCGCCATCATCACGGCGGTCATGCCGCCGCCGGCCGACAGCCCGGTGACGTACACCCGGGAGGGGTCCGCGCCGGTGTCGGCGAGGTGCCGGTCCACCATCTGCGCGAGGGACGCGGCCTCGCCCTGGCCGCGCTGCGTGTCGCCGGGCAGGAACCAGTTGAGGCAGGAGGAGAGGTTGTTGGCGCTCTGCTGCTGCGGCAGGACGACGGAGAAACCCCAGCGGTCGGCGAGCTCCAGCCAGCCGCTGCCGGTGCCGTATCCGGCGGCGTTCTGGGTGCAGCCGTGCAGCGCGAGGACGACCGGCCGGCCCGCCGGGAGCCCGTCGGGCACGTACCGGAACATCCTGAGCGCGCCGGGATCGGTGCCGAAGCCGGTCACCTCCTCCAGGGAGGCGGCCGAGGCCCGGCCGGGGGCGGCGAGCAGCGTGAGCAGGGCGGCCAGCAGGGTCGCCAGGACGGTGACGGAGCGTGCGGCTCTGGTGTGTGTCATGGGCAGGGACGGTAGGAGCGGGAGCCCGCGCCGGACATGGGGCCGGTCGCCACAGGGCGGGGGCCCGACTGTGTGGGCGCACACCAAAGGGCCCGGTGATCGTGGTCACCGGGCCCTCCTGGAGATGGTGGAGATGGCGGGAATCGAACCCGCGTCCAACGGTGCGGAACCAGGGCTTCTCCGTGTGCAGTCCGCTTCGCTTTTCTCGGCCCCGGAGATCACGCGGACAAGTCTCCGACGGGCTCAGTCACTGTGTGGTTTCCCTCTTCACCCCGTGACCGGGATCGAGGTTTAGTTCCCTAGCTGATGCCAGGATCCGGGTCGGGAACAGCCCCGGGCTGACACTCCCTTAGTAGGAGGCTCGCTCTGCTACCTGAGATCAGGCAGCGAGGGCGAAGGCCTGCTGGGAGGAATCGCGCTTGGTGTTGGCGATTATTTTTTTCGGCCTGTGGTTTACGAGATCATGGCCGCTTCCTCGACACGCTTCCCCTGCTTCGACAGCCGCTGTCGAAACCGATCATCCCCATGTTGATTTCTCAAGGTGCGCACCCACTGTGAGGTGCGGATGCCATCCTACGGGACCAACGCCCGTCGATGCCACCGTATTCCCGGCGGTCACCCCGCCGTGGTACCCGGTTCAACGCGTTCCACCCACGCGTCATTCCCGGGTGACCGGGTGCCCGGGTGACCGGTTACCCGGAGGCCCCGGGAGCGGCGGGCGGGGCGAGGCGGGTCACGCCCGCTGCCGCCGCCGGATCGCCGACATCGCCCGCTCGGCCTCCCGCCGGTCCTGCTTCTCGCGCAGGGTCTGGCGCTTGTCGTACTCCTTCTTGCCGCGCGCCAGCGCGATCTCGATCTTGGCGCGGCCGTCCTTGAAGTACAGGGCGAGCGGCACGATGGTGTGCCCCGTCTCCTGGGACTTCGACTCCAGCTTGTCGATCTCCACGCGGTGCAGCAGCAGCTTCCGCTTGCGGCGGGCGCTGTGATTGGTCCAGGTGCCCTGGCTGTACTCCGGCACGTGCACGTTGTGCAGCCAGGCCTCGTGCCCGTCGAGCTGCACGAAGCCGTCGGCCAGCGACGCCCGCCCCTGGCGCAGCGACTTCACCTCGGTCCCGGTGAGGACGAGACCGGCCTCGTAGGTGTCGAGGATGTGGTAGTCGTGCCGCGCCTTCTTGTTCTGCGCGATCAGCTTGCGCCCTTTTTCCTTAGCCATAGTGCCGACCATTTTCGCACCACACAGGGGCCTGGCGGGAAGCCGATTTACGCGGGTGGCGGTTCCTGTCCCAGACCGCTGAGGACCGTCCGCGCCCGCTGGAGCGCGGCCGGGCTGCCGGGGTCGACCTCCAGGTCGGGTGTGATGCCCGTGCCGTCGACACCGCGGCCGGAGGGGGTGCGGTAGTGGCCGACGGTCAGCTCGGCGACCGAGCCGCCGGGCAGCCGGCTCGGCATCTGGACCGAGCCCTTGCCGAAGGTGCGCGCGCCCACGACGACCGCCCGGCCGCGGTCCTTCAGGGCCCCGGCGAGGAGTTCGGCCGCGCTCATCGTGCCGCCGTCGACCAGCGTGACCAGGGGCCTCGCGGTGTCGCCGCCGGGCTCGGCGTTCAGCACCCGCTGCTCGCCGTCGACGTCGTAGGTGGCGACCAGGCCGCCGTCGAGGAAGGCGGAGGCGGCGGTGACGGCCTCGGTGACCAGTCCCCCGGAGTTGCCGCGCAGGTCGAGCACGATCCCGTCGCCGGCCGGGGCCCGCCGCACGGCGGTGCGGATCTTCTCGCCGGTGCCCCGGGTGAACGCGGTGACCTCGATGACGGTGACCCCGCCGGGCAGCTCGCGCACCGTGACGGAGTCCGTCGACAGACGGGCCCGGTGCAGGGTGAGGCTCCACGCGCGCGTGCCGCGCTGGAGGCCGAGCCGGACGGTGGTGCCGGCGCTCTCGCCGGTGGCGTCGCCGCGCAGCAGGGAGACGACCTCGGTGACGGGACGGCCGTCGACCGGCTCGCCGTCGATGCTGCGCAGCCGGTCCCCCGCGCGGATCCCGGCGGTGTCGGCGGGCGACCCGGTGCGCACCCGGGTCACCTCGATCCGCCCGTCGCGCTCGCGCCGCGCGCGCAGGCCGACCCCGGTGTAGCGGCCGTCGAGGGCCTCCTCCAGCTCCTCGTACTCGCCCCGCGAGTAGACGGCGGCCCAGCGGTCGCCGCTGCGGCTGACGGCCCGCTCGGCGGCCTCCACGGGGGACTTGCCGTCGGCCAGCGCCTCGGCCGCCGCCCGGGCCACGTCCTGACGGTCTCCGGCGGGCGCGGCCGAACGGGGCCCGGCCGCCGCGGAGTTCTCCTCCGCGCGGTCCGTCCGCGGGAGCGAACCGGTGGCCGCCCCGGCGACCAGGACGCCGGCGAACACCAATGTCAGGACGGCCCCGTGGCGCACGCGGCGGGGTCTGCGGAACAGGTCATGACCTGACATGCCGGTGAGTCTAGGACAACGAAAAGGGCCGTACGGACGCTTGCCCGCACGGCCCCCGGCGGCGTCTGTCACACCTTCAGATACTTGCGCAGCGCGAAGAACGCGGCCAGCGCGGGCATCAGGAAACTCGCCGCGAGGATCAGCGGCAGCTTGGTGAGGACGGCGTCCCAGCCGACGAAGTTGATCAGCGGCAGCTTCTCGGACAGGGCCATGCCGTTGTCGATCACGAAGTACTGCCCGAGCACGAGGAACGAGCAGGCGATGGTGCCGCCGACCAGTCCGGCGACCGCGGCCTCCATGATGAACGGCGCCTGGATGTAGAAGCCGGAGGCTCCCACCAGGCGCATGATGCCGGTCTCGCGGCGGCGGCTGAAGGCGGAGACGCGCACCGTGTTGACGATCAGCAGCAGCGCCACGACCAGCATGACCAGCATCACGCCGCGCGCCGCCCAGTTGAGGTACCCGAGGAGCTTGAAGAGGTTGTCCAGGATGCCCTTCTGGTCCTGTACCGACTGCACGCCCGCGCGGCCGTTGAAGGCGGTCGCGATGACCTGGTACTTCTCCGGGTCCTTCAGCTTGATGCGGTACGACTCCTGCATCTGGTCCGGGGTGAGCGAACTGGCCAACGGGGAGTCGCCGAACTGCTCCTTGTAGTGCTTGTACGCCTCGTCCTGCGACTCGTACAGCACCTCGTCGACGACCGACATCTTGTCCAGGTCGTTCTTGATCTGCTGCTTCTGCTCGGTGGTGACGGCGCCCTTGGCGCAGTTCGGGTCGGACTCCGCGTCGCTCTTGTTGCAGAGGAAGATCGAGACGTTGACCTTGTCGTACCAGTAGCCCTTCATCTGGTTGACCTGGTCGCTCATCAGCAGCGAGCCGCCGAACAGGGCCAGGGACAGGCCGACGGAGACGATGACCGCGAAGGTCATCGTCAGATTGCGGCGGAGACCGACACCAATCTCCTGGAAAACGAACTGCGCGCGCATGGCGTCTTCTTCGGGCCTTTCCGTGGACGGGGGATCAGTGCTGGTAGCCGTAGACGCCGCGTGCCTGGTCGCGGACGAGGCGGCCCTTCTCCAGCTCGATGACGCGCTTGCGCATCTGGTCCACGATGTTCTGGTCGTGGGTCGCCATCACCACGGTCGTACCGGTGCGGTTGATCCGGTCGAGCAGTTTCATGATGCCGACGGAGGTCTGCGGGTCGAGGTTGCCCGTCGGCTCGTCGGCGATCAGCAGCTTGGGCCGGTTGACGAAGGCCCGGGCGATCGCCACGCGCTGCTGCTCACCGCCGGAGAGCTCGCCGGGCATCCGGTCCTCCTTGCCGCCGAGGCCGACGAGGTCGAGCACCTGGGGCACGGACTTGCGGATCTCGCCGCGCGACTTGCCGATCACCTCCTGGGCGAAGGCGACGTTCTCGGCGACGGTCTTGTTCGGCAGCAGCCGGAAGTCCTGGAAGACGGTCCCGAGCTGGCGGCGCATCTGCGGCACCTTCCAGTTGGACAGGCGCGCGAGGTCCTTGCCCAGGACGTGCACCTGGCCGTGGCTGGCCCGCTCCTCGCGCAGGATCAGCCGCAGGAAGGTGGACTTGCCGGAGCCGGAGGAGCCGACGAGGAAGACGAACTCGCCCTTCTCGACCTCCAGGGAGACGTCCCTGAGCGCGGGTCGGTTCTGCTTGGGGTAGACCTTGGATACGTTGTCGAATCGGATCACGGATGCACCACGGGTCGCCGGGGGTAGATGAGCGTGACCATACGCGAACCGGGGTAGGGCCCGCAGTCACCGGTCAGGGTTGCGCAAGGGTTGTGTGTTTTGTCCGGCCCCCGCCCCCCCCGGTC
>NZ_WYCT01000273.1 GCF_011008945.1 Streptomyces harenosi | reverse complement strand
AGCGTCAGATGGGTATAAGAGACAGCCCACCCGTGATCCCGAGCTGTTCCGGGACGTGGTCCTCGTCGGTCTCGCCGGGGGGATCGTCGGCGTGTCGTTCGGTGCCATCTCCGTCGCGGGCGGGCTACCGGTGTGGGTGCCGGTGGTGATGTCACTGGTGGTGTACGCGGGTTCGGCCCAGTTCAGCGCGGTCGGGGTGCTGCTCGCCGGGGGCGGCCCGCTCGCCGCGGCGGCGACGGGGCTGCTGCTCAACACCCGGCTGGCGGCCTTCAGCCTGGCGGTCGCCGGGATTCTCGGCCGGGGGTGGCCGTCGCGGCTGCTGGGAGCCCATCTGGTCACCGACGAGACGGTGGCGTTCGCGCTCGCCCAGCAGGACCCGGCGCGGCGCAGGGCGGCGTTCTGGCTCTCCGGCTGCGCGCTGTTCGTGCTGTGGAACGCGGGCGTCCTGGCCGGGGCGCTGGCCGGCACCGCCCTCGGCGACACGGCCGTCTACGGTCTGGACGCCGCCTTCCCCGCCGTCCTGGCCGCCCTGGTGCTGCCCGCCCTGCGCGAGGACGCGGGGCTGCGCCGGGCCGCTCTGCCCGGTGCCGCGCTGGCGCTGGCGGTGACCCCGGCCGTCCCGGCGGGGGTGCCGGTGCTGCTGGCGCTCGCGGGGCTCCTCCTGCACCGCGGCGGCGCCCGGCGCGAAGGGCGGACGGCGTGAACGCGACGGTGGCGGTGGTCCTGGCGCTGGCGGCCGGGACGTACGTGCTGCGGCTGGCCGGTCCGGTCCTGCACGGCCGGGTCACCCTCCCGGCACGGGTACGGGAACTGCTGTCCGCCGGGGCGGTGGTGCTGCTGGTCGCGCTGCTGGCCACCGGGGCGCTGACGGAGGGCGGGGGCTTCGCGGGCTGGGCGCGCCCGGCCGGGGTGCTCGCGGGGGGCGTACTGGCCTGGCGGCGGGCGCCGTTCGTGGTGGTCGTGCTGGGTGCGGCGGGTGTCACGGCGCTGCTGCGGGCGGTCGGGGTGGAGTGAGGGGCGAGTGAGGGGCGAGTGAGAAGCGAGTGCGGGGCGGCCCGGCCGTCGGTGACGGCCGGGGACGAGCGGAGGCGCGGCCCGGCCGCCGGCGACGGCCCGGGACGAGCGGAGGCGCGGCCCGGCCACCGGTGACGGCCCGGGACGAGCGGAGGCGCGACCCGGCCACCGGTGACGGCCCGGGACGAGCGGAGGCGCGACCCGGCCACCGGTGACGGCCCGGGACGAGCGGAGGCGCGGCCCGGCCGCCGGTGCCGGACGGTAGGGTCCGCGCCCATGACCGACACCGATCACCTCACCGACACCCGCACCTTCTACGACGCCATCGCCGAGGACTACGCCGAGCACTTCCGCGGGCAGGTGGCCGGAGCGCCCGAGGACCTGGAGGTGCTCGCCGCGTTCGCCCGGCTCCTCGGACCGGGGGCCGAGGTCGCCGACCTGGGCTGCGGGCCCGGCCGGGTGACCGCCCACCTGGCCGGGCTGGGACTGCGCGTCTTCGGCCTCGACCTGTCCGCCTCGATGCTCGCCGTCGCCCGCCGCGAGCACCCGCACCTGCGCTTCGAGCAGGGCTCGATGCTGGAGCTGGACCTGCCGGACGGGTCGCTGGCGGGCGTGGTCTCCTGGTACTCCAGCATTCACCTCCCGGCGGAGGAACTGCCGTCCCTGTTCGCCGAGTTCCGGCGGGTCCTGGCTCCCGGCGGGCATCTGCTGCTCGCCTTCCAGGCCGGTGACGCGCCGCTCCGCCTCGACCGGCCCTTCGGCCGCCCGGTCGGCCTCGACTTCCAGCGGCGGCGGCCGGAGCGGATGGCCGGGCTGCTTCAGGAGGCCGGTTTCACCCTTCACTCGCGGACGCTGCGGGAACCGGGCGAGGCGGAGTCGGCTCCGCAGGCTTTCCTGATCGCCCGCCGGTGAGCTCGGGCACCAGGGTGGCCAGGCCAAGGACGGCCAGGGCGGCGCCCAGCCACAGGGGAGCGCGCAGGCCCCAGAGGTCGATCCCGACGGCCCCGAGCGAGGAGCCGACGATGATGCCGAGGGTGATGAAGGAGGAGTGAACGGTGTTCACCAGCGGACCGGCGTTGCCGGTCCGCTGCACCCGGGTGATCATCGCCGGGTTCATGGTCACGCCGACCAGGCCGATGCCCAGCATGCACAGCACGGCCGGTGCCGGCAGGCCGGCGAGGAGGGCGAAGCCCGCCAGGAACACCGTGTTGAGCGCCAGACCCCAGGCCAGGACCGGGACGGCGTACCGGTCGGCGAGGCGGCCGACGACGGTGTTGCCGACGACGGTGGCGGCGCCGTAGGCGATGAGCAGCAGCGGGACGGTGCCCGTGGAGAAGCCGGTGATCTCGGTGAGGATCGGGTTGAAATAGCTGAAGGCGGAGAAGGTGGCGCCGATGACGAGCATGCTGGTGGACAGCACCAGCCACAGCCGCGGGTTGCGGAAGACGCCGGCCTCCTGCCGGAAGCCGCCCTCGCTGCCGGCGGCGTCCAGGCGCGGCACGCCCGCCAGGGTCACCACGGCCGCCACCAGGGCGAGCGCCGAGATCGCCCAGAACGCCGCGCGCCACCCGTACCGCTCGCCGACCAGCGTGGACAGGGGCAGGCCCAGCAGCGTGCCGAGCATCAGCCCGTTCATGGCGACGGCCATCGCCCGGCCGCGCACTTCGGGCCGGGTGAGCCGGGCGCACAGGGAGATGCCGATGCCGAAGAACGCCTGGGAGGCGACGCCGGTGATGATCCGGGCGGCCATCATCACGCCGTAACCGGTCGCGGTGGCGGCCAGGACGTTGCCCGTGAGGAAGACGGCGAACAGCACCATCAGCGCTCTGCGGGGCGGCAGCTTCATCAGCGCCACGGTCAGGAACGGCCCGCCGGCGGCCATGGCCACCGCGAAGGCGGTGATCAGATAGCCGATCCGCGGGACGGTGGTGTCCAGGCCGTCCGCCATCTGCGGCATCAGCCCGGCGACGACGAACTCGCTGGTCACCATGGCGAAGATGCCGAGGGCCAGCACGTATACGGCTCGGGGCACGGTTCACTCCTGTCGTTCGCAGCCGTTATGTATCGAACAGTTCAAAAAGCGCCCAGGAGAAGCGCCCCCTGAACCAGGGGGCTTCCCGGCACGTCGACCCGTCAGCGCGTCAATGCGTCCATGGCGGTGTCGGCGATGGCCTCCAGGGCGGAGCGGTCGGCGCCGCCCTGGCTGGAGACCCGCAGTCCGGCGATGGTCGCGTTGAGGAAACGGGCCAGCGCCTCGGGCTCGCGCGCGGAGGTGACACTGCCGTCCCTGCGGCCCGCCTCCACCACGGCCCGGTAGGCGGCGAGACGGAGGTCGGCGTCCCGCTTCAGCAGCGACGCCGCCCTGCGGTCGCGCTCACCCAGTTCGACGATGGTGTTGACGCCGAGGCAGCCGAGCGCCCGGCCGGCGGCCTCCCGGTGCTCCACCTCCCCCTCGATCACGCCGGAGAGCAGCGCCCGGATCCGCTCGGCGGCCGGCCGGCCGGTCTCCTCCAGGACGGCTTCCTGGGGCGCGCGCTTGGTGTCGAGGTAGTGGGCGAGCGCCCGCTCGAACAGGTCGTGCTTGCTCTTGAAGGTGTTGTAGATGCTGCTGCGCCCCAGACCGGTGGCGTCGCACAGGTCCTGGGTCGAGGTGGCCTCGTAGCCCTTCTCCCAGAAGGTGCGCATCGCCGCGTCCAGGGCCCGCTCCTCGTCGAAGGTCCTCGGTCGGGCCATGACAGGAAGGCTAGCACGATTTTGTATCGGAGGTTCCAATACTTCGCTCCGTCATGTCCGCCTCCTTCAAGGGGAGTTCCGCCCATACGGTCAGAAGCTGGAGGAGCTATGGGCAACGAGGAACTCATGTGGTTCAAGTCCGGCTACAGCAGCGGCGAAGGCGGTGACTGCCCGGAAGCCGCGTACACCTGGCGTAAGTCCACCTACAGCGGCGGGGAAGGCGGAGAATGCCTCGAAGTCGCCCACCCGTGGCACAAGTCAAGCGCTGAGTTCCTCGCGGCCGGGCGGATCACCCTGGTCGAGTCCCCGCCACCGCCGTTGTCCCCCGGCCACCGGGAGGCGATGGACCGCGCCTGGGACGAGGCCGTACGGGCCAATCCCGCGTTCTTCGACGGACCGGCGGTGGGGTGCGCGGGACTGGAGTGGCGCCCGGAGCGCGAGCTGGTGATCTACTGGTCCAGGCTGACGTACCGCCACCGGACGCTGCGACGGATCCCCGGCGCCCCATGGCTGCCGTCGCTGTTCGTGGCCGTCCTCCAGCCGACGGACGACGGGCGTCTGCTGGTCGGCCGGATGGCGGGGTGGACGGCCGCGCCCGGGCGCTGGCAGTTGCCCGGCGGCTCCGTCGAACCGCCCTCCGGTGCGGACGAACCGCTCGACGCCGCCGCCCTGCGCGGACACGCCGCCCGCGAACTGGCCGAGGAGACCGGCATCGGCACCGACCCGGCCGGGCTCACCCTCTGGCGTGTGGTGCGGAACGACGTCCGGAGCGTGGGCGCGCTGTTCCTCGCCCCGCCCCTGCCCGCGCCACGCGTACAGGAACGCTTCGAGGCCCTGGTGTCCGCCGAGGCCGCGGCCGGACGTGAGCCGGAACTGGACCGGATCGCCCTGGTGCGCTCCCCCGCCGCGCTCGCCGACCTGCGCGGGCCCCGGGTGGACTACCTGGAACCGGTCCTGGGGCAGTCCTGGTCCGGCTGACGCCCGCCGGCGCGCTCGTCCGCCCTCGGTCAGTCCTCGTCAGTCCTCGTACAGGCCCTCCACCACGTCCGCGTAGTCGCGCAGTACGAGATCGCGCCGGAGTTTCATGGACGGGGTCAGGTGGCCGGACTCCTCCGTGAAGTCCCGGGGGAGGACGGCGAAGCGGCGGATGGTCTCCGGGCGGGAGACGAGCTTGTTCGCCTCGTCGACGGCGCGTTGCAGGACCTCCCGCAGGTCCGGGTCGTCGACGAGGAGTTCCGGCGGGACCGGGTGCTTGCCGTTCATGCGGCGCCAGTGGGTGACGCCGTGCGGGTCGAGCGTGACGAGGGCGGTGACGTAGGGGCGGCGATCGCCCAGGACCAGGCACTGGGAGATGAGGGGGTGGGCGCGCAGCCAGTTCTCCAGGGGCGCCGGGGCGACGGTGGTGCCGCCCGCCGTGATCAGCAGCTCCTTCTTGCGGCCGGTGATGGTCAGGTAGCCCTCGTCGTCCAGGCTGCCGAGGTCGCCGGTGGCCAGCCAGCCATCGGGGGCGGCGGGGACCACGCCGCCGGCCTGCTGGTCCCAGTAGCCGTGCAGGACCTGGTCGCCGGAGATCAGGATCTCGCCGTCGGCGGCGATGCGGACCCGGGTGCCGGGCAGCGGCCAGCCCACGGTGCCCAGGCGCGGCCGGAGCGGCGGGGTCACCGTGGCCGCGCCGGTCGTCTCGGTCAGTCCGTACCCCTCGAATATCTGGATTCCGGCCCCGGCGTAGAAGGCGGCCAGGCGCCGGCCGAGCGGGGAGCCGCCGCAGATGGCGTAGCGGACCCGGCCGCCCATGGCGTTGCGGATCTTGCGGTAGACGAGGGGGTCGTAGAAGGCGCGGGCCGTCTTCAGGGCGCCGCCCGGCCCGCCGCCCCGGCCGGTCTGCCGGGCCTCCAGCGCCTCGCCGTAGCGCACGGCGACCGCCTCGGCGCGGTCGAACGCCGTGAGCCGGCCGCCCGCCTCCGCCTTGGCGCGGGCGGTGTTGAAGACCTTCTCCAGCATGTACGGGATGGTCAGCAGACAGGTCGGCCTGAAGGCCGCCAGGTCCGGCAGCAGGTCCTCCGCCTTCAGGCTGGGCGCGTGGCCGAGCCGGACGCGGGCCCGGACGCAGGCGACGGCCACCATGCGGCCGAAGACGTGGGACATGGGGAGGAAGAGCAGGACCGACGGCTCCTCACCGGCCTGCGCCCGGAACACCGGGTACAGGAGTTCGATGGCGTTGTCGACCTCGGCGAAGAAGTTGCCGTGGGTGATCGCGCAGCCCTTCGGGCGGCCGGTGGTGCCGGAGGTGTAGATCAGGGTGGCGAGGGTGTCCGGGCCGAGCATGCCCCGGCGGACGTCCACCTCCGTGTCCGGCAGCGGGGCGCCCGCCTCGGCCAGTTGCTCCACGTGGCCCTGCTCGATCACCCACACGTGGCGCAGGTCGGGGAGACGGTCGAGTTCGGGCCCGATCGCCGCGGCCTGCCCGGCCGTTTCGGTGACGAGGACGACCGCGCCGGAGTCCTGGAGGATCCAGCGGGTCTGGAAGACGGAGGAGGTCGGGTAGACGGGGACGGTGACCAGGCCCGCCGCCCACGCGGCGAAGTCGAGCAGGGTCCACTCGTACCGCGTCCGCGCCATGACGGCGATCCGGTCGCCCGGCCGCAGGCCCTCGGCGATCAGCCCCTTGGCCACCGCCCGCACCTGCGCGGCGAATGCGGCCGCCGTCACGTCCGCCCAGCGTCCCTGCCGCGCCTTGCGGCTGAGCACCACCGCGCCGGGGACCGCGGCGGCGTTCTCGAACGGCAGGTCGGCGAGCGAGCCGTGCCGCACGGGCGGCGCGAGCGGCGGTACGTACGCCTCCCGCACCACCCCGTCCAGCCTCCGGGTCTCCGGCTCCACCAGCACGGGGCCGGGAGCGTCGTCGTAGGCCGCGGAGGGCGCGAAGGAGGGAAGGGGGGTGGACACGGGCGGCTCCTGGAACGTGCAGCGGCGTCATCGCCGTACTGCATGGCGTACGAACGGGCCCCGCGCGGCGGGGCGTTCACCGGCAGGAGGGGGAGAGGGTTACCGGCGGTCGGCTACGGGATCGTACGGCGCCCGCGTGGGGAGTTTGTGCGGGTTCGGGGACGGTCCGGCGGCGGGGCTGTGCAGCTCCGGGGGTTACGCGTGAGTAAGTCCGGTTCGCGCCGGACGAGTACGGCCCCGAGTTGTGAACGCCCCTCACATCCGGCCACTTACGGGGAAGGGTTCCGGCCATGCACGGCGGTGGGGTCCGACCGTACGACGACCAGATCGGCCGCGTACGACGATCAGGCTGGCCATGTACGGCGGACAAGCCGGTCGCGTACGGCGGCCAAGTCCGTCGCGTACGGCGGCCAAGCCGGTCGCGTACGGCGGTCAGGTCGGCCCCGTACGGCGGTCAGGCCCGTTCCAGGACGGCCGCCACGCCCTGGCCGCCCGCCGCGCAGATCGAGATCAGGCCCCGCCCCGGACGCCCGCGCTCGGCGAGCAGCGCGGCCAGCGTCGCCACGATCCGCGCACCGGTCGCCGCGAAGGGGTGGCCGGTGGCCAGGGAGGACCCGGCCACGTTCAGCCGGGCGCGGTCCACCGGGCCCAGGCCCCGCTTCTCCCAGGCGGCCAGCGTCGCCAGCACCTGGGAGGCGAACGCCTCGTGGATCTCCACGAGGTCGAAGTCCGCAAGGGTGAGCCCGGTCCGCTCCAGCAGGCGCGGGACCGCGTAGGCCGGGGCCATCAGCAGTCCGTCCTCGCCGCCCGCGACATCACCGGAGACGAAGTCGACGGCCGCCGTCTCACAGGCCGTCAGGAAGGCGAGCGGCTCCAGCCCGCGGGCCGCGGCCCACTCCTTGGACGCGAGCAGGACCGTCGCCGCACCGTCGGTCAGCGGCGTGGAGTTGCCCGCCGTCATGGTGGGGTCCGGGCGGCCGAGGCCGAACACCGGCCGGAGGGTGGCCAGTTTCTCCGGTGTGGAGTCCGGACGCAGGTTCTGGTCACGGGTCAGGCCCCGGAACGGCACGACCAGGCCCTCGAAGAAGCCGCGTTCGTATGCCGCCGCGAGCCGCCGGTGGCTGGCCGCCGCCAGCTCGTCCTGGGCCTCGCGGGTGATGCCCCAGGCGCGGGCGGTGACGGCGGCGTGCTCGCCCATCGACAGTCCGGTGCGCGGTTCGGCGTTGCGCGGGATGTCGGGGACCAGATGGGCGGGCCGGATCTTCGCCAGCGCCTTGAGCCGGGCCCCGGGCGTCCTGGCCCGGCGGGCCTCCAGCAGTATCCGGCGCAGCGCGTCATTGACGCCCAGGGGCGCGTCGCTCGCCGTGTCGGCGCCGCCCGCGACCGCCGACTCGAGCTGCCCGAGGGCGATCTTGTTGGCGGCGGCGATGACGGCCTGGAGGCCGGTGCCGCACGCCTGCTGGACGTCGTAGGCGGGGGTGCGCGCGTCCAGCCGCGAGGCCAGGACCGTCTCGCGGGCCAGGTTGAAGTCCCGGCTGTGCTTGAGCACCGCCCCGGCGGCGAACTCCCCCACCGCGCCGGGCCCGGCCAGGTCGTAGCGCTCGACGAGACCGTCCAGGGCGGCCGTCAGCATCTGCTGGTTGGAGGCGGTGGCGTAGGGGCCGTCGGAGCGGGCGAAGGGGATGCGGGCGCCGCCCACGATCGCGACGCGGCGTGCCTGCGGCGGCTCAAGGGGGCTCATCTCGACCTGCACCTCCACCGTTGCCCGTCTGGGGGGACGACGGGATTACCTCCGGTAACCTTACTCCAGAGTAAGCACACGAGCATCGTTCGGCAGTCTGGGAGACGCACATGGCCGACCGCTATCTGAGCTTCACCGGCACCGCGCCCGGCCGCTTCCTGACCCGCCGCCTGGGCCTCCCGCAACCCGCGGCCCTGCGGCGCTGGTCCCCCGAGCGGCCGGGGCTGGAGGGCGGCCTGCTCCACCTCACCGCCGGGGCGTCCGCGCTCCCCGCGGAGACCCCGGACGCCGGTCTCCCGGCCGTCCTCGCGCGGGCCGGGCTGGGCGCGGACACCGGCCGGCCCGCCGCGGTCGTCCTGGACGCCACCGGCGTGCGGGACGTGGCGGGGCTGGACGCGGTGCACGCGGCGCTGCACCCGGTGGTGCGGTCGGTCGCGACGAGCGGCCGGGTGGTGGTCCTGGGCTCCCCGCCCGACCCCGCCGACCACCACCAGGCCGCCGCCCAGCAGGCGCTGGAGGGCTTCACCCGCTCACTCGGCAAGGAGATCGGCCGGGGCAGGACCGTCAACCTCGTCCGGCTCACCGACGCGCCGTCCGCGGAGTCGACCCTCCGCTTCCTGCTCTCCCCCAAGTCCGCCTACGTCAGCGGCCAGGTCGTCGAGGTCGGCGCCGGGCAGGTCACCGCGCCGGACGACTGGGCGCGCCCGCTGGCCGGGCGCACCGCCCTGGTCACCGGCGCCGCGCGCGGCATCGGCGAGGCGGTCGCCGAGACCCTGGCCCGGGACGGCGCCCGGGTCGTCGTCCTGGACGTGCCGGGGCCCGAGCCGGACGCCCGCCGGGTCGCCGAACGGCTCGGCGGCACCGCCCTCGCCCTCGACATCACCGCCGCCGACGCGGGCGAGCGGATCGTCCGCGCCCTGCCCGACGGCCTCGACCTGCTCATCCACAACGCGGGCATCACCCGTGACCGGCGGCTGGTCAACATGCCCGCCGAACGCTGGCACTCCGTCCTCGACGTCAACCTGGCGAGCGTGCTGCGCACCACCGACGCGCTGCTGGCGGCCGGGGCGCTGCGGCCGGGCGGGCGGATCGTGGCGACGGCCTCCATCGCGGGCCTGGCCGGGAACGCGGGCCAGACCAACTACGGGGCGAGCAAGGCGGGCGTCGTCGGCCTGGTCCGGTCGCTGGCACCGCGCGCGCTCGCCGAGCACGGGGTGACGGTCAACGCGGTCGCCCCGGGCTTCGTGGAGACGCGGATGACCGCGGCGATCCCCCTGGTCATCCGCGAGGCGGGCCGCCGGATGAACTCCCTCGCCCAGGGCGGACTGCCCGTCGACGTCGCCGAGACCACCGCCTGGCTCGCCCACCCCGCCTCCGGCGCGGTCAACGGGCAGGTCGTGCGGGTCTGCGGCCAGAGCCTGCTGGGGGCCTGATGACCACGCCCGCCTCGCCGCCACCGTCGACACCGTCGTCCTCGTCGTCCTCTCCGACCTGTCTCTTATACACCTCTCCGAGCCCACGAGACACTCGCCAACCCCGTAAGCCGTTC
>NZ_WYCT01000272.1 GCF_011008945.1 Streptomyces harenosi | reverse complement strand
TGTTTCGGTGGTTATAGCGTAGGGGAAACGCCCGGTTACATTCCGAACCCGGAAGCTAAGCTCTACAGCGCCGATGGTAC
Source organism: Streptomyces harenosi (assembly GCF_011008945.1). Taxonomy (GTDB): domain Bacteria; phylum Actinomycetota; class Actinomycetes; order Streptomycetales; family Streptomycetaceae; genus Streptomyces; species Streptomyces harenosi. The sequence continues at coordinate 9,978 of NZ_WYCT01000272.1, read as the reverse complement.
TGCAGGGGGGACCCTGTGGGAGAGTAGGACGCCGCCGAACAATTATTGAGCTCCGGCTCCCAGGCTTACAGCCTGGGAGCCGGAGCTTTTTTGCGTTGAGGTAAGGTCGGGGAGCATCGTTGGCTCGTTTCCCACAGGAGGCTCCCGGGTGGAGGTCCAGGAGACCCGTGTTCAGACCGACCGGGTCCTCACCATCCCCAACATCCTCAGCATGGCGCGTCTCGTCGGCGTCCCCCTGTTTCTCTGGCTGATCCTGAGGCCGGAGTTCGGGGGGCCGAAAAGCGATGGCTGGGCGCTGTTGGTGCTGGCCCTGAGTGGCATCAGCGACTATCTGGACGGCAAGCTCGCCCGGCGGTGGAACCAGATCAGCAGCCTCGGCCGGCTGCTCGATCCCGCGGCCGACCGGCTCTACATCCTGTCCACGCTGATCGGCCTCACCTGGCGCGAGATTCTGCCTCTCTGGCTGACGGCCGTACTCCTCGCCAGGGAGCTGGTCCTGCTCGTGATGGTGGGCATCCTGCGCCGGCACGGCTATCCGCCGCCGCAGGTGAACTTCCTGGGGAAGGCCGCGACGTTCAACCTGATGTACGCCTTCCCCTTGCTCCTGCTCAGTGACGGAACTGGATGGATCTCGTCACTCGCTGCTATTTTCGGATGGGCGTTCGCCGGATGGGGTACAACGCTGTATTGGTGGGCAGGAGTCCTCTACATGGTCCAAGTCCGCCGTCTGGTTCGTGCGGACGCCCAGGCCGATAGAACCCACTGATTGGCGCGGCCACAGCCGCGCGATGGCCCCTGACCGAAAAGTGCGGGACAATCATGGTGGGTGAAGTCGGCTAGACCGTCGTCTGTTAGAGGAGGACGCTTCCGACATGAAGGCCGTCGTGATGGCCGGAGGCGAAGGCACCCGCCTTCGTCCCATGACCTCGAGCATGCCCAAGCCGCTCCTGCCCGTGGCGAACCGCCCGATCATGGAGCACGTGCTGCGGCTGCTCAAAAGGCATGGGCTCAACGAAACCGTCGTCACAGTCCAGTTCCTGGCCTCGATGGTCAAGAACTACTTCGGTGACGGCGAAGAGCTCGGAATGGAGCTCACCTATGCCAACGAGGAGAAGCCACTCGGTACCGCCGGAAGCGTCAAGAACGCCGAAGAGGCGTTGAAGGACGATGCCTTCCTCGTGATCTCCGGTGATGCCCTGACCGACTTCGACCTCACCGAGCTGATCAATTTCCACAAGGAGAAGGGCGCGTTGGTCACCGTGTGCCTGACACGGGTGCCCAACCCCCTGGAATTCGGCATCACCATCGTCGACGAGGAAGGCAAGGTCGAGCGCTTCCTGGAGAAGCCGACCTGGGGCCAGGTCTTCTCGGACACCGTGAACACCGGTATCTACGTCATGGAGCCCGAGGTCTTCGACTACGTCGAGCCCGATGTGCCCGTCGACTGGTCCGGTGACGTCTTCCCGCAGCTCATGAAGGAAGGCAAGCCGGTCTACGGCTACGTGGCCGAGGGCTACTGGGAGGACGTCGGCACCCACGAGAGCTACGTCAAGGCCCAGGCCGACGTCCTCGAGGGCAAGGTCGACGTCGACATCGACGGCTTCGAGATCTCCCCCGGGGTGTGGGTCGCCGAGGGCGCCGAGGTGCACCCCGACGCCGTACTGCGCGGGCCCCTGTACATCGGGGACTACGCCAAGGTGGAAGCCGGCGCGGAGATCCGCGAGGACACCGTCGTGGGTTCGAACGTCGTCGTCAAGAGCGGCGCCTTCCTGCACAAGGCCGTCGTCCACGACAACGTCTACGTCGGACCGCACAGCAATCTGCGGGGCTGCGTCGTCGGCAAGAACACCGACATCATGCGCGCGGCGCGGATCGAGGACGGCGCCGTCATCGGCGACGAGTGCCTGATCGGTGAAGAATCGATCGTGCAGGGCAATGTGCGGGTCTACCCGTTCAAGACGATCGAGGCCGGTGCCTTCGTCAACACCTCGGTCATCTGGGAGTCGAGAGGCCAGGCGCACCTCTTCGGCGCCCGCGGCGTCTCCGGCATCCTGAACGTGGAGATCACCCCGGAGCTCGCCGTGCGCCTGGCCGGCGCCTACGCGACGACCCTGAAGAAGGGCTCCACGGTGACCACGGCCCGCGACCACTCCCGCGGCGCGCGGGCGCTGAAGCGGGCGGTCATCTCGGCGCTGCAGGCCAGCGCCATCGACGTACGCGACCTGGAGAACGTGCCGCTGCCCGTGGCGCGGCAGCAGACGGCCCGGGGCAGCGCCGGCGGCATCATGATCCGTACCACGCCCGGGGTGCCGGACTCCGTGGACATCATGTTCTTCGACGGGCAGGGCGCCGACCTGTCGCAGGGCAGCCAGCGCAAGCTGGACCGGGTGTTCGCACGGCAGGAGTACCGGCGTGCCTTCCCCGGGGAGATCGGCGACCTGCACTTCCCGGCCAGTGTGTTCGACTCGTACACCGGTTCGCTGCTGCGGAACGTCGACACGACCGGGATCGCCGAGTCGGGGCTCAAGGTCGTGGTGGACGCGTCCAACGGCAGCGCCGGCCTCGTGCTGCCGAGCCTGCTCGGCAAGCTCGGCGTCGACTCCCTGACGATCAACCCCGGCCTCGACGAGTCCCGTCCTACGGAGACCGCCGACATGCGGCGGGCCGGGCTGGTGCGCCTCGGTGAGATCGTGGCCTCCTCGGGCGCCGCCTTCGGCGTGCGGTTCGACCCGGTCGGCGAGCGGATCTCGCTCGTCGACGAGAAGGGCCGCATCATCGAGGACGACCGGGCCCTGCTGGTCATGCTCGACCTGGTGGCCGCCGAGCGGCGCAGCGGCCGGGTGGCGCTGCCCGTGACGACGACCAGGATCGCCGAACAGGTCGCGGCCTACCACGGCACCCAGGTCGAGTGGACGACGACCTCTCCCGACGACCTGACGCGGGTCGGCGGCGAGGAGGGGACGATCTTCGGCGGCGACGGCAAGGGCGGGTTCATCGTCCCCGAGTTCAGCAGCGTCTACGACGGCACGGCGGCCTTCGTACGGCTGATCGGACTGGTGGCGCGGACCCAGCTCACGCTCAGCCAGATCGACGCGCGCATCCCGCGTGCGCACGTCCTCAAGCGGGACCTGGCGACGCCGTGGGCGGTCAAGGGGCTCGTGATGCGGCGGGTCGTCGAGGCGGCGGGAGACCGCTTCGTGGACACCACGGACGGTGTGCGCGTGGTCGAGCCCGATGGGCGCTGGGTGATGGTGCTGCCCGACCCCGCCGAGGCCGTCACCCACCTGTGGGCCGAGGGGCCCGACGACGCCTCCGCGCAGGCCCTGCTCGACGAGTGGTCCGCGGTCGTGGACAGCGCGGGCCGGTAGTACGACCCCGCACGCGCGCGTGCCGGACAAGTGTCCCCAAGGGGGCCTGTCCGGCACGCCGGTGGGGCCGTTCACGGGCAGCGGCCCCGACGTGCGACGATGTGCGGCATGCCGCAGCAACCCCCCGTTCGGAGCAGTCCCGCGCGGCCCGCGCGCCCGGACGCGTCCATGTCGTTGATCACCAACGTCATGGACCACAGCCTCGACGACGGATACGCCGAGGCCGCCGCGCGACGGAAGGCCGACGGCACCGGTGGCATGCCCAAGACGCTCCGGGCCAGGCTCGGCCTGGCCGCCGGGCTGGTGCTCGCCGCCCTCATCGTGACCGTGGGGGCGGCGCAGGCGCGGGTCGAGGCGCCCGTCGTCGCCAAGGAGCGCGAAGAACTCATCGACCGGATCGACCGGGAGACCGAGGCCGCGGACAAGCTGGAGGACCGCGTCGACGAACTGCGCGACGACGTGAGCGCGCGGCAGCGCGAGGCGCTGGAGCAGAGCGGCGAGGGCGGCGAACCGCACTTGGCGGGGGTCCTCGCCGGTGCCGTGGAGGTGCGCGGTCCCGGGGTGAAGCTCGTGGTGAACGACGCCGAGGACGTCGGCGGCGGTGACGGCCAGGCGCGGGGAACGTCCGGATTCTCCGACACCGGCCGGGTGCGTGACCGGGACATGCAGCGGGTGGTCAACGGACTGTGGGCCTCGGGCGCCGAGGCGATCTCCATCAACGGGCAGCGGCTGACCGCCCTGTCCGCGATCAGGGCCGCGGGGGACGCGATACTGGTCGACAACAAGCCGCTGGTGCCGCCGTACACGGTGCTGGCGGTGGGGGACGGCAAACGGCTGAGCACGAGGTTCCAGGACAGTCTCGACGGGCTGTACCTGCATGCCCTTCAGGAGAACTACGGGATACGGACCGCGATCTCCGTGGAGGACGAGCTCCGGATCCCCGCCGCGCCGAGCGTGATCGTGCGGACGGCGCGGCCGTACCTCGAGAAAACGGAAGAAACAGAGCAATCCGAGAAGGGCACATCGTGATCGCCGTACTGGGCCTCGTCCTGGGAGTCGTGGCGGGCCTGCTGGTCCGGCCCGAGGTTCCGGCGGCCGTCGAGCCTTATCTGCCGATCGCTGTCGTGGCGGCGCTCGATGCCGTGTTCGGCGGTCTGCGGGCCATGCTCGACGGCATCTTCGACGACAAGGTCTTCGTGGTGTCGTTCCTGTCGAACGTGGTCGTGGCCGCGCTGATCGTGTTCCTGGGCGACAAGCTGGGGGTCGGGGCGCAGCTCTCCACCGGTGTCGTGGTGGTCCTCGGCATCCGCATCTTCTCCAACGCCGCGGCGATCCGCCGGCACGTGTTCCGGGCGTGAGGGCGATGAGCGACCACGAGGAGCGGGAGCGTGCCGGGCAGCCCGGCCACGGACTGCGCAGGGAACTGCCCGAGGAGGTGCCCGCGACGGTTCCTCCGCCCCGGGAGGAAGGCCAGGAGGAGCAGCCGCCCCGGCTGACCGGCCGGCAGCGGCTGGTCAACGGGCTGTGGCCGCCGCGCCTCACGCGGGCTCAACTCATCGTCGCGCTGCTGCTGTTCGGGCTCGGCTTCGGGCTGGCGGTCCAGGTGGCGTCCAACAGCGACGGCGACAGCGCCCTGCGGGGCGCGCGCCAGGAGGATCTCGTGCGCATCCTCGATGAACTCGACGACCGTACGCAGCGTCTTGAGGACGAGAAGCAGGGGCTCGAGAAGCAGCGGGACGAGCTGGAGAACAGCTCGGACCAGGCCGAGGAGGCCCGCAGGCAGACGGTCGAGAAGGAACGGCAACTCGGCATCCTGGCGGGCACGGTGGCCGCGCAGGGCCCCGGCATCACGATGACCATCGAGGACACGAAGGGGAGGGTCGAGGCGGACATGCTGCTCGACGCGATCCAGGAGCTGCGGGCCGCCGGGGCGGAGGCGATCCAGGTGAACGGCGTACGGGTCGTCGCCGGAACGTATCTGACGGATGCGGGAAACGGCGTGAGCGTCGACGGGAACAAGATCAACGCGCCGTATCGTTTCAGGGTCATCGGCAAGCCGCAGGACCTCGAGCCGGCCCTCAACATCCCTGGAGGCGTGGTGCAGACTCTCGAGAAGGAACAGGCCACCGTGGCCGTGGAGCGCTCGAGCAAGATCGTCGTGGACGCCTTGCGGGCGGCGAAGCGGCCTGACTACGCTCGGTCGTCCTCCCGGTGAACCGGGGGTGCATGGGGCTCGTCCGGCAAGGGCATGAGGTTGCGGGGGGTCGGCGCACCGAATGGGTGGTGCGTGGTGGAAACTGTCTGGTGGAGGCGGACGTTGTGAGGATGTCCGGGTCGGCCAGTAGGTTCAGTCAGGGTTCGTCCTGCCCCACGGGCGGGTCTGTTTCGGTCAAGGGGAATCGCCCGTGAAGTTGTTTGCGAAGTTGTTCGGCAAGAGCGCGCGAGAGGGCCGCGACAGCAACGCGACCGCGCGTCATCGCGCCCAGCCCGGCGCGGAGGGTCAGCGTCCGCTGTTCCGGGACCAGGTGGCTGGTCCGGGCGGTGACATTTCCGGTGGTCAGGGCGCGCCGTCTGTTGACCCTGCGCAGTCCGGCGGCATAGGTTTCGGGCAACCGTCAACCTCAGGTACGGGTGGAGGGTTTGCCTCCGGTCCGTACGCGTCCAACGCCCCGGCGGGGCAGCCGCGGCAGGAGGATCCTTCCATGTCGGCCCTGGTGTGTACGAGGTGCGGTAACCGCAACGCGGAGGGCAGCCGGTTCTGCTCGCACTGCGGCACGCCGCTGCGGCCGGGGGTGGCGGCGGAGCGTTCGTCGGAGACGACCTCCACGATCTCGATCTCCGGTCTGGAGGCGTACGATGCCGAGGCCACGGGGCAGACGCAGATGCCGGCGCTGTCGCCCGAGGCCCAGGCGGCCGTCGACGCGTTGCCGCTGGGTTCCGCGCTCCTCGTCGTGCGCCGCGGGCCGAACTCGGGCAGCCGTTTCCTCCTGGACGGCGAGCTGACCACGGCCGGGCGCCACCCGCAGAGCGACATCTTCCTGGACGACGTGACGGTCTCCCGCCGCCACGTGGAGTTCCGCCGCGGTCCGGACGGCACGTTCACGGTGGCCGACGTGGGCAGCCTGAACGGCACCTACGTGAACCGGGAGCGGATCGACCAGGTCGCTCTGTCCAACGGGGACGAGGTCCAGATCGGCAAGTACCGGCTGGTCTTCTACACGAGCCAGCGGGGCTACTGACCCCCCGGAGTCCGTCCGGGGATCCCCAGGGAAGGTCCATGCATCAAACACCGAGCGGCGGTGCCGGTCACGGCGCCGCCGCCCCGGACGGCGAGCTGATGAGCATCGGCACGGTGCTGAACCTGCTGCGTGACGAGTTTCCCGACATCACGATCTCCAAGATCCGTTTTCTGGAGTCGGAGGGGCTCGTCGAGCCGCAGCGGACCCCGGCGGGGTACCGCAAGTTCAGCGCGGGCGACGTCGAGCGCCTCGGCCATGTCCTGAGGATGCAGCGGGACCACTATCTGCCGCTCAAGGTGATCCGGGAGCACCTGGACGCCATGGAGCGCGGTGAGGCCGTCCCGCTGCCCAGGCTGGGCCGGCAGCGGGACGGGGACGCGGCGCCGGAGCCGGCCGAGGGGCCCACGACGGCCCGGATCGGGCGGGCCGAGCTGCTTGCCGCGGCGGGGATCGAGGAGCAGGAACTGGTGGAGTGGGAGTCCTACGGACTCCTGGCGCCGCTGCCCGACGGCGCCTACGACGCCGAGGCGGCCACCGTGGCCTCCCTCGTCGTCGAACTGGGGAGGTTCGGGATCGAGCCACGGCACCTGCGGGTGATGAAGGCCGCCGCGGACCGGGAGGCCGGGCTCGTGGACCAGGTGGTGGCGCCGCTCAGGCGGCACCGGAACCCGCAGACCAGGGCCCACGCCGAGGCGCGTACCAAGGAGCTCGCGGGGCTCACGGTGCGCTTGCACGCCGCGCTCGTGCAGACCGCGCTCGGAGTGCGCCTCCCCTGAACGGGGTGCGGGGAGGGGCCCGGATCGGCCACGCGTTCCCTGCCCGACTACCCAAACGTCCCGGGCACCGCCTAGGGTTGCTGTGTGAACGAGCTCGATGTCGTAGGTGTCCGGGTCGAGATGCCCTCCAACCAACCGATCGTGCTGCTGCGTGAAGTGGGAGGCGACCGCTACCTCCCGATCTGGATCGGGCCGGGGGAGGCGACGGCGATCGCCTTCGCCCAGCAGGGCATGGCTCCGGCGCGGCCGCTGACCCATGACCTGTTCAAGGACGTGCTGGAAGCCGTCGGTCAGGAGCTCACCGAGGTACGCATCACGGATCTGCGCGAGGGGGTCTTCTACGCGGAGCTGGTCTTCGCCAGCGGGGTCGAGGTGAGTGCCCGGCCGTCCGATGCCATAGCGCTGGCACTGCGCACCGGAACGCCGATCTACGGCAGTGACACGGTGCTCGACGACGCGGGCATCGCGATCCCGGACGAGCAGGAGGACGAGGTGGAGAAGTTCCGCGAGTTCCTCGACCAGATCTCGCCGGAGGACTTCGGCAGCAGCAGCCAGTGAGGCGCGTGGCGGCCCGCGGCCGCCGGACGCGTACCACGGGGCGGCGGCCGGGCGCCGGGCGTGCGACGGTGGGAGATCCGGGCGTGCACCGGCGGCCGGTGCGGGCGTCGCGCGGCCTGCCGGGGCACATTCGGCTAGCCTTTCCCCGCGGTGGGGCACGCGAAACCACTCGTAGGGTGATTATCACTCGGCGTGCCGAGTGTGGCGATCGTTGACGCACCCTTGGTGACTGCCTACCGTCGGGAAGGCAGGTCAAGGACGGAGGTCGGCGTGAGAATCAGCGGCGGCGGTACGGCTGGGGGTGCCCCCGGACGCACTCTCGGGGCGAGCGGTCCGTACCCGCTTCAGAGTGCGGCCGATCACGCTCCGCAGCGACCGGCTGCCGTGCCGAGCAGCGGAGGGGCGACGTCCATGGCGTCCGAGCAGATCGGCTATCGAGGCCCGACGGCCTGTGCGGCCGCCGGAATCACCTATCGCCAGCTGGACTACTGGGCCCGCACCGGGCTCGTGGAGCCGAGCGTGCGGCCCGCCCACGGGTCCGGCACGCAGCGCCTGTACAGCTTCCGCGACGTCGTCGTGCTGAAGATCGTCAAGCGGTTCCTCGACACCGGGGTGTCGTTGCAGAACATCCGCACGGCCGTGCAGCACCTCAGGGAGCGCGGCTTTCGCGATCTGGAGCGCATGACGCTGATGAGCGACGGCGCCACCGTGTACGAGTGCACCTCGCCCGACGAGGTCCACGCGCTGCTCCAGGGCGGCCAGGGCATCTTCGGCATCGCCGTGGGAGTGGTGTGGCGGGACGTGGAGAGCGCGCTGTCGCAGTTGCACGGCGAGCGGGTCGACACCGGTGAGACGCTGATCGGCCACAACCCCGCGGACGAGCTGGCGCGGCGGCGCAACCGCGCCGTCTGAGCCCGGGCGGAGCGGCCCCGCCGGGGCGGGGCGCTGGGAGCGCTACCACGGTTTCCGGCGGGCGCGTGGGGCCGCCGTCGGCCGTTGTCAGTGGGGTAGGGCAGCATCGGAGATGTGAGAAGCGCGCCCACCATCCTGCATCTCGACATGGATGCCTTCTACGCGTCCGTGGAGCAGGCGTCCAAGCCGAGCCTGCGCGGGAAGGCCGTCGTCGTGGGCGGGCTCGGGCCCAGGGGCGTGGTGGCCACCGCGTCCTACGAGGCGCGGGTCTTCGGGGTCCGTTCGGCGATGCCGATGGCGCAGGCGCGGCGGCTCGCCCCCCACGCCGCGTATCTCGTCCCGCGCTTCGGGCTCTACCGTTCGATCAGCGAGCAGGTGATGGGGCTGCTGCGCGCGTTGTCGCCGCTGGTGGAGCCGCTGAGCCTGGACGAGGCCTTCGTGGACCTGGAGGCCGGGGGCGCGGCGCGGGACGCGGAGTCGGCGCGCCTGGTCGGGGCGAGGCTGCGCGCGGACATCCGGGCCGTCACCGGGCTCACCGGCTCGGTCGGGCTCGCGGCGTCGAAGATGCTCGCCAAGATCGGTTCCGAGCAGGCCAAGCCCGACGGGCTGGTGCTGATCGAGCCGGGCACCGAGCGGGCCCTGCTCGGGCCGCTGTCGGTGCGGACGCTGCCCGGGGTGGGTCCCGCCACCGGTGACCATCTGCGGCGGGCCGGGATCACCACGGTCGAGGAGCTGGCCGAGGCGGGCGAGGACGAGCTCGTCCGCCTCCTCGGCAAGGCCCACGGGCACGCCCTGTACGCGATGGCGCTGGCGCGGGACGACCGGCCGGTGGTGGCCGAGCGGGAGGCCAAGTCGGTGTCCGTGGAGGACACCTACGACGTGGACATCCACGACCGGGTGCGGGTGGGCCTGGAGGTGCAGCGGCTGGCCGACCGGTGCGTGCGGCGGCTGCGCGCGGCGGGGCTGTCGGGGCGGACCATCGTGCTGAAGGTGCGCCGCTACGACTTCTCCACGCTGACCCGTTCCGAGACGCTGCGCGGGCCGACCGACGATCCGGCGGTGGTGCGGGAGGCGGCGGCGCGGCTGCTGGACTCGGTGGACACCACGGGCGGGGTGCGGCTGCTC
>NZ_WYCT01000271.1 GCF_011008945.1 Streptomyces harenosi | reverse complement strand
CCCGCGGCCGGTCCCCCGCCCGGGCCCCGTACCGTGGAGGCGTGTACCGGTTTCTGCTGACGCCCCGATGGTGGGGGATCAACGTCTTCGTGCTGCTCGCCATCCCCTTCTGCGTCTTCATGGGGTCCTGGCAGCTCGGCCGGTTCGAGGACCGGGTGGAGGACCACCGCGGCGCGCAGGCGCAGGCCACGTCGAACCGGCAGGAGGCCGCCCGCCCGCTGGCGGAGCTGCTGCCGGTGGACAAGGCGACCGTCGGCAAGCAGACCACCGCGACCGGCCGGTACGACCGGCAGTTCCTCGTCCCCGACCGGACCGTGGACGACCGGCGCGGCTACTACGTCCTGACGCTGCTGCGCACCGATTCCGGCCGCGCCCTGCCCGTCGTACGGGGCTGGCTGCCCGGGGCGCCCGACCCGGCCCGGGCGCCCGCGCCGCCCACCGGCGAGGTCACGGTCACCGGGGCGCTGCAGGCGTCGGAGACCCCCGGCGACAACGGGGTCACCGCACGCGGCGGCCTGCCGGCCGGGCAGACCGCCGCGATCAGCGCCGCGACCCTGGTCAACCTCGTGCCGTACGACGTGTACGACGCGTGGGTCACGCTCAACAAGGGCGACTCCGGCATGGCGGCCGTACCGGCGAGCGCGCCGCAGAACACGGGCCTGGACCTGAAGGCGTTCCAGAACCTCGGCTACACCGCCGAGTGGTTCGCCTTCGTGGGCTTCGTGATCTTCATGTGGTTCCGGCTGTTCCGCCGCGAGGTGGAGTTCGTCCGGGACGCCGAGCTCGGGCTGCTGCCCGAGGGGTCCGAGGCGGACGAGGACTCCTCGCCGGAGCGGCGCCCCAGCCCGTCCGGGGTGTGACGGGCCGGGGCGGGCCCGGGGTCACGAACCGGCGAGCACACCCGTCCAGTACACCGTCCCGGCGCAGGCGCCGGTCACCGTCGCCGTCGCCGAGGCCCCACCGGTCGGCGCGGTGTACGTGACCGCGACGCTCCCGTCGGCCGTGCCGTCCTCGGCGAGCAACTGGGTGGTGGTGCCGGTGTCGCCGGTGGAGGTGCCGGTGCCGGTGGTCTCGGTGGCGTCCGGGGTGGGCGTCGGGGCCGGTGAGGGCTCGCCGCCGCCCCCGGTGTCGCCGCCGCCCCCGGTGGTGGGGCAGGTCTCCGAGGGCACCCAGGCGAACTGCACCTCGTAGGAGTCGCCCGGCGCGAGCGTCAGGGGCTCGGCCTCCAGCGACGGGTCGGGCAGCCCGGCCGCGGCGTCCCCGGCCACATGCCGCGCCACACCGACCTTGGCGGGGTCCGCGGCGCCCTGCGGCTGGACGGCCACGCTCCCGGGGCCGTCGACGGCGCAGCCCGCGGCGGAGACGTTGGTGACCCGGAAGGAGCCGTAGACGGCGCCGGTGGAGTCGGGGCCACCGCTGCTGGCGGTGGCCCCGCCGAGCTGGCCCGCCGCGCACGGGGGCGTCCCGGTGCCGGCGCTGGACGTCGGGCCGGTCCCGCTGGTCGTGCCCTCGGGGCCGGTGCCCGGCTCGGCGTCCTCGTCCTTCTCCCGCGGGTCCGCCGTCTCCTTGTCCTCGGTCCGGCCGGAGGAACCGTCGGCGGTGCTCCGCCCGCCGCCCGGGCCGGTGCCCCCCTCGCCGGTGCCGCCGTGGGCCTGGGAGGCGTGGCCGGCCACGGACGGGTTGGCGCCGTCCTCGGTGGAGCCGGTCACGTGCACCAGGGCCGGGATCGCGGTGCCGATGAAGAGGGCGGCGGCCGCCATGCCGACGACGGCCTGCCGCTTGCGGGCCCGCCGAGCGGGCACCGCCCGGCGCAGGTACTCCAGGGTTCCGTCGCGTGGCTCGACGTCCCGCACCGCCTGGTGCAGCATCCTGCGCAGTGCGAGCTCGTCGGAGGCGAGCCCGTCGGACGCGGGCCCGCCGGGGCCCGGGATGCCGGGGCCCGGTTCGTCGGGGCCGTGGTTCACAGTTCCGTTCCCAGCGTGCGGTTGCTTCGGCTCTTTCCCGTGCGGTGCGCCCTGCGGCGCGGCCGGCCCGGTCCGCCCGGGCGCTGCGCCGGGCGCGCGGGCCCCCTGCCGCGGATCGTGGCCCTCGCTCATGCCGGCGCCTCCATGGCCAGCCGCAGCGCCGCTATGCCGCGCGACCCGTACGCCTTCACCGAGCCCAGGGAGATGCCGAGCGTCTCGGCGACCTGCGCCTCGGTCATGTCCGCGAAGTACCGCAGGACCAGGACCTCGCGCTGGCGGCGCTGGAGGTTCTTCATGGCCCGGATGAGGGAGTCGCGCTCGAGCTGGTCGTAGGCGCCTTCCTCGGCGCTGGCCATGTCGGGCATGGGCTTCGACAGCAGCTTCAGGCCGAGGATGCGGCGGCGCAGCGCCGAGCGGGAGAGGTTGACGACGGTCTGGCGCAGGTAGGCCAGCGTCTTCTCGGGGTCGCGGACGCGCTTGCGGGCCGAGTGGACGCGGATGAAGGCCTCCTGGACGACGTCCTCGCAGGAGGCGGTGTCGTCGAGCAGGAGCGCGGCGAGACCCAGCAGCGACCGGTAGTGCGTGCGGTAGGTCTCGGTGAGGTGGTCGACGGTGGTGCCCGCCGCCACGGCCTCCTCGGCGCCGTCGCGCTGACTCGGTATGCGGGCGGGCCGCGCTGCGGGCATGGGCGCGATCACCGGCATGCCACCGGCCGCGCCGGCCCCGCCGGAACGGACGGTCCGGCGGGGCGGCCGCAGGGCCGTGCCGCGCGCTGCCACGCTGAAGTCGAGTACCTCTGCCACGCCAGTTGGACACGCGTCCCCCCTCGAGGGTTGTACGTGCCGGGCGTCACGTCCGCGCCGGTCCCGGCGCCCTTCGCGGCCGGCCGCGTTCTCGCGTCAGGCAGCACAACCGACGGCGCATCAAATGCCCTCATGCGTCCCGCTCTTCCCCTGAGTCCATACGAACGGGCGTCCCCACGCCCGCTCTTCGGCGTCCCCACGCCTGAATGAAGCGCTCCCACACCCCGGAAGGCGACCGCAAAGACGCTCCCCGCTCTCCGCGTGGTTGCGGGGAGCGGGGAGGCAATCCTCTGGCGCCGCAGGGCCCGGTCGCAGATGATCCGGAGGCCCCGGATCACATGCGGTCCACAGATCCTACAAACGTTTGCCGCCGGGGCCAGGGGTCTTCCGGCACATGGAACGGGCCCGTGACCCGCCGGGCGCGCCGGCCGCCTCAGCCGGAATCGGCCGCCACCAGCTCGGCGATCTGCACGGTGTTCAGCGCCGCGCCCTTGCGCAGGTTGTCCCCGCAGACGAAGAACTCGAGCGCCGCCGGGTCGTCCAGCGCCCGGCGGACCCGGCCGACCCAGGTGGGATCGGTGCCGACCGCGTCGGCGGGGGTGGGGAACTCCCCGGCCTCCGGGTTGTCGAAGAGGACCACCCCGGGTGCCGTCGCGAGGATCTCCCGGGCCTTGCCGACGGTGACCTCGCCCTCGAACCGGGCGTGCACGGTCATCGAGTGGGTGGTGACCACGGGGACGCGCACGCACGTCACCGCCACCGGGAGCCGCGGCAGCCCGAGGATCTTGCGGGTCTCGTCCCGCACCTTCAACTCCTCCGAGGACCAGCCGTCCTCGCGCGGCGTCCCGGCCCACGGCACGACGTTCAGCGCGACCGGCTCGGGGAACGGCCCGGTGTCGTCGCCGACGGCCCGCCGCAGATCGCCGGGGGCGGTCCCCAGTTCCGTACCGGCCACCAGGGACAACTGGCGCCGCAGGGTGTCCACGCCCGCGCGCCCGGCCCCGCTGACCGCCTGGTACGAGGAGACCACCAGGTCGCGCAGCCCGAACTCGGCGTGCAGCGCGCCCAGCGCGACGATCATGGACAGGGTCGTGCAGTCGGGGCCGGCGACGATCCCGCGCGGCCGCATCCGCGCCGCGTGGGCGTTGACCTCGGGCACCACCAGCGGCACGTCCGGGTCCATCCGGAACACCCCGGAGCCGTCGACCACGACCGCGCCCTTGGCGGCGGCGACCGGCGCCCACCGCCCGGCGACCTCGTCGGGTACGTCGAACACGGCGATGTCGACGCCGTCGAGGGCCTCCTCGGTGAGGGCGGTCACCTCGGTCTCCTCGCCGCGCACGGCCAGCTTGCGGCCGGCCGAGCGCGGGGAGGCGAGCAGGCGGATCTCACCCCAGATGTCCGCGTGCTGGGACAGGATCTGGAGCATGACGGTGCCGACGACCCCGGTCGCTCCCACGACCGCGAGCGTCGGCCGCCCGGCCCGTCCGGGCCGTCCGCTCGCGGACATCAGCGGCCGGTGCCTCCGTAGACGACGGCCTCGTCGCTGTCGGAGTCGAGCCCGAAGGCGGTGTGCACCGCGCGGACGGCCTCGGGGACGTCGTCCTTGCGGGTGACGACCGAGATGCGGATCTCGGAGGTCGAGATGAGCTCGATGTTCACCCCGGCGTCGGAGAGCGCGGTGAAGAAGTCCGCGGTGACGCCCGGGTTGGTCTTCATGCCCGCGCCGACCAGGGAGATCTTGCCGATCTGGTCGTCGTAGCGCAGGGAGTCGAAGCCGATCGTGCCCTTGTTCTTCTCCAGGGCGTCGATGGCCTTGCGGCCCTCCGTCTTGGGCAGCGTGAAGGAGATGTCCGTCAGGCCGGTGGCGGCGGCGGACACGTTCTGCACGACCATGTCGATGTTGATCTCGGCGTCGGCGATCGTGCGGAAGATCGCGGCGGCCTCGCCCGGCTTGTCCGGCACGCCGACGACCGTGACCTTGGCCTCGGAGGTGTCGTGCGCGACACCGGAGATGATGGCCTGCTCCACCTGCTTGTCCCCTTGGTTGATCGGCTCGCTGCTGACCCAGGTGCCCTGGAGTCCGCTGAAGCTGGACCGGACATGGATCGGGATGTTGTACCGGCGGGCGTACTCCACACAGCGGTGGAGCAGCACCTTGGACCCGGAGGCGGCCAGTTCGAGCATGTCCTCGAACGAGATCCAGTCGATCTTCCGGGCCTTCTTCACCACACGCGGGTCGGCGGTGAACACGCCGTCGACGTCGGTGTAGATCTCGCACACCTCGGCGTCCAGCGCCGCGGCAAGCGCGACGGCCGTGGTGTCGGAGCCACCGCGCCCCAGCGTGGTGATGTCCTTGGTGTCCTGGCTGACGCCCTGGAAACCGGCGACGATGGCGATGTTGCCCTCGTCCAGCGATTCACGGATCCGGCCCGGCGTGACGTCGATGATCCGGGCTTTGTTGTGGACCGAGTCGGTGATGACACCTGCCTGGCTGCCGGTGAAGGACTGGGCCTCGTGGCCCAGGTTCTTGATCGCCATCGCCAGCAGGGCCATGGAGATCCGCTCACCGGCGGTCAGCAGCATGTCGAGCTCGCGCCCGGCAGGGATGGGGGAAACCTGCTCGGCGAGATCGATCAGCTCGTCCGTCGTGTCGCCCATCGCGGAAACCACGGCGACCACCTGGTGGCCGTTCTTCTTGGCTTCCACGATCCGCTTGGCGACGCGCTTGATGCCCTCGGCATCGGCTACGGAGGAGCCTCCGTACTTCTGCACGACAAGGCCCACGTGCGCTCCTCGCTCAGTCCGTCTCTTTCCGCCCGTACGTCAGTGCAGAGCGGTCGGCTCAGTCTATCGAGCGTCCGAAAAACCCCTCCGCTATATCGCATGGTGAGATTTCCGGCGCCCGTCCAGGCAGGCTCATGCCCAAGGGGGCGGCGGTCACTCGGAAAGTGCCCCGAGTCACACCTTCGCGAGCCCGGGTGCCCGGCGCGCGCGGCGCGTGCGCGGGTCCGCCGTCCAGTCAGCCGTTGAAGATTCACCGGTACGGGACCCATGCCGACCGGACGCCGCGTCGTTAGCCCGAATGGACCAACCGGTCCGGAGCACCCCAGCGAAAGGAAGGCAGCGCGGATGTACGGCACACGGCGCTTCACGGTGATGGCCTCGGTGACGGGGATGCTGATGGCGGCATCGGCCGGCCTCGCCTCGGCCCACGGCGGGGACAGCGACGGAGGACCGGGCGGCCTGCTGTCCAACGTCTCGGGCAGGAACTCCTCCGGCCACGCCAACCTCTGCGGCACGGGCAAGCTGGCCCTGTTCAAGGACCGCACCTGCGTGGCCGAGGACGACGGCAAGGGCGGCGGGGACCAGGTGGGGCCGAGCGGCGGAATCCTGTCCAACCTGGTGTTCGCCCGCAACGCCTCGGGGCACAGCAACAACTGCGGCAACGAGACGGTCTCGGTGATGAGCCGGACCACCTGCGTCACCGTGGACCGCTCCGGGCACTGAGCCCGCGACCGGCTCCGGGCCGCCGCACACCGGCACGGGCGGCGGCCCGGCTCTCCGTACGAGGCGGGCTCTCCCGTACGCGGCGCACCGGCTTTCCGTACGGGGCGCACCGGCTTTCCGAGCCGAGCGGGCTTCCCCCCTGCGGGGCGCACCGGCTTCCCGTACGGGGCGGTCCCGCTTTCCGAGCCGAGCGGGCTTCCCCCTACGGGGCACACCGGCTTTCCGTACGGGGCGGTTAGGCTTTCCAAGCCGAGCGGGCTTCCCCCTACGGGGCGCCCGGCTCCCGTACGGAGCGGCCCGGCTTCCCGGACCGGGCGGGCGGGTCACCGCGGTCGTGGCCGCCGCGGTTACTTGACCGGCCGCAGGCCCAGCGGGCCCGCGATCTCCTGCACCATCACGCGGCCGGCCTCCGCCTCCAGGATCTCGTCGCCGAGGTCCTGGTCGGTGTCGAGGCCGTCGAGCTCCTCCAGGGGCTGGTTGAGACGGACGTGGGCGACGACCGACTGCAGGGCCCGCAGGGTCGCCGACGCCGTGGAGCCCCAGTTGGAGAAGTAGGAGAACTGCCACCACCACAGGGCCTCCGTGGTGCGGCCCGCGCGGTAGTGGGCCATGCCGTGGCGCAGGTCGGTGATGACGTCGGTGAGGTCGTCGGAGATGCGGGCGGGCACGGGCGCCCGGCGGGGCTCGTAGGGGTCGAAGACCTCGGAGTAGACGTCGATCGGTTCCAGGAGACGGGCGAGGTTCTCGCGGAGCTCGTCCACGTCCGCCTCCGGGCCCGGGTCCGGCTCGTAGCGCTCGTCGGGGACGATGTCCTCGTGGGCGCCGAGCCGGCCGCCGGCCAGCAGGAGCTGGGAGACCTCCAGGAGGAGGAAGGGCACGGCCGAGTCCGGCTCGTCGCCCTTGGCGACCTCCGTCACCGCGACCAGGAAGCTCTCGATCTGGTCCGCGATCTGGACCGCGAAGTCGTCCGGGTTCTGGTGGGTCGCGTGCAGCGTGGCGTCAGACATCTAGGAGTCGTCTCCCCTCGAAGGCGCGGCCGAGGGTCACCTCGTCCGCGTATTCCAGGTCGCCACCCACCGGGAGGCCGCTGGCCAGGCGGGTGACCTTCAGGCCCATGGGCTTGATCATGCGGGCGAGGTACGTGGCGGTGGCCTCGCCTTCGAGATTCGGATCCGTGGCCAGGATGAGCTCCGTGACCGTCCCGTCGGCCAACCGCGCGAGAAGTTCCCGTATACGCAGGTCGTCCGGGCCCACACCGTCGATGGGGCTGATCGCGCCGCCGAGGACGTGGTACCGGCCGCGGAACTCACGCGTGCGCTCGATCGCCACGACGTCCTTCGGCTCCTCGACGACGCAGATGACGGCCGGGTCGCGGCGGACGTCACGGCAGATGGCGCACTGCTCCTCCTGCGCCACGTTGCCGCAGACCGCGCAGAAGCGGACCTTCGCCTTCACTTCCATGAGGGCCTGAGCGAGCCGCCGTACGTCGGCCGGTTCCGCCTGGAGGATGTGGAAGGCGATCCGCTGGGCGCTCTTCGGACCGACGCCGGGCAGCCGCCCCAGCTCGTCGATGAGGTCCTGGACCACGCCTTCGTACAACGGACTGCCGTCCTTCCTGGGGTTCCTTCAGTACGTACGGTAGATGCCCGCGGACCGTCTTAGAAGGCGGTCCGCGGCGCCGAGTTCAGAACGGCAGGCCGGGGATGCCGCTGCCGCCGCCCAGGCCCTGGGCGAGGGGGCCGAGCTTCTGCTGCTGGAGGGTCTGCGCGTTCTGGTTGGCCGCGTGGACGGCCGCGACGATCAGGTCGGCGAGGGTCTCGGTGTCCTCCGGGTCCACCGCCTTGGGGTCGATCCTGAGGGCCCGCAGCTCACCGGCGCCGGTGACGGTGGCGTGCACCAGGCCGCCGCCCGCCTGCCCGTCGACCTCGGTACGCGCCAGTTCCTCCTGCGCCCTCGCCAGGTCCTGCTGCATCTTCTGGGCCTGCTGGAGCAACTGCTGCATGTTGGGCTGGCCACCACCGGGGATCACGATCAGCTCCTCTTCCGGCGCTCGTTCGGTACGGGTTTTTCCCGTTCGCCACGAGCCTACGTGGTCCGGGCGGCCCTCGCCCCAGCACTCTTTCGAGTGAGACGACCACCCGCCCTATACCTGACCAAGGCCTCCTTCCGGGCGGAAAAGCGGCCGAACCGGGCCCATCGCCACCCATTGGGAGGTAGGAAGGGGGCCGGCGCGTCAGCCACAGGGGTCCTCAGGTGTTACGCGGGCGCGACAGGGTAGTCACGCACGGTGATCAGCGGGATCTGTCGTGATCGGTAGGGAGTGCGGGTGGGTCAGCCGGAGATGCAGCCCGAGAGGACGCCGCAGGACGGGGCGCGGGACGGGCGCGGCGAGGGGGCGGCCGGGCTCAGGCCGGGCGACCTGACGGGGCGGGAGTTCCCGCTCGGGGACTGGGGGCAGCCCGCCGAGCGGCTGGACGAGCTGTACCGCTGGGTGGAGCGCGGAGCGCTGGACACGGCCGCCTGGTATCTCGCGGACCGGGTGTGGAAGCGGCGGACGGCGCGGGCGCTGCGGGCGGGCGCGGCACTGGGGGCGGTCACCGGGGCGGCGCTGCCGCTGCTGGACATGACGGGCGTGGTGGGCGGGGTCGCCCCCTGGGGGTACCTCGCGCTGCTGCTCGGGGTGGCGTGCGTGGCCGGGGACCGGTTCTTCGGGATGACGTCGGGGTGGATGAGGGACGTGGCCACCGCGCAGGCGGTGCAGCGCCGGCTCCAGGCGTTGCAGTTCGACTGGGCCTCGGAGAGCGTCCGGGAGGTGCTCGGCCCGGCCGAGGGGACGGCGAGCGAGGCGGCCGAGCGCTGCCTCGCGGTGCTGCGCCGGTTCTCGGAGGACGTGACCGAGCTGGTGCGCGCGGAGACGGCGGACTGGATGGTGGAGTTCCGGACCGGGTCGGCGCCGCTCGGCATGCAGTCGGCGGTGCCCGGCGGGCCGCGGCCGGAGCAGACGGCGGCGAACGGCCGGTTCGCCATCCCGCCGGGGGCCGCCCGGCCGAACATGCCGCGGCAGCGACCGCCGGAGCCGCGCTGAAGCCGAGGCCGATGCCGGTCCGTCAGTTCCGCCGGTAGGTCAGGGTCTCCCCGGTCGCCGGGTTGGCGCGCTGGAGGCTGCCGTCCGGCAGCAGGGATATGCGGGTGGGCTCGCCCGGTGTGCAGGAGGACCGGGGCCGTCCCGCCGTCACGGTGGACGGGCCGATGGCCAGCGGGCCGTCCGGGCCGGGTGCGGCCGTCAGCTCGGCCGCGAACACGCAGTGGTAGGTGCCGTCCCCGGCGGGACCGTCCGCGACGAGGGAGAGCACCGGATCGCCCACCTCGCCCTGCCGGATGGTCAGCCGCCTGGTGTGGTGCCCGGCGGCGTTGTCGATGGCCGCCGTCCAGGTGCCGAGGTAGCCGTCGGGGACGGCGCCCTGCGCCGCCGTGCCGGACGGGCTGCTTCCGGTCTGCGCCGGGGAGGGGCCGCCGGACGCGTCCGGCCCGGGTGTGGTGGGCGCGCCGGTGACCGGGCCGCCGGTGGGGCCACCGCCCGTGAGGCCGTCCTCGCCGCCGCTCATCAGGGCGTACACCGTCCCGCCCGCGCCGAGCGCGACGACGACGGCCGCCGCGACGAGCAGCGCGGTGGTGCGGCCGTTCGGCCGCGGCTCGTCCGGGGCCTGTGTCTTATACACATCTCCGAGCCCACGAGACACTCGCTACTCTCGTATGCCGTCATCTTCTTGCAAAAAGAATATGACAACAAGGTCACCCGCCTCCC
>NZ_WYCT01000270.1 GCF_011008945.1 Streptomyces harenosi | reverse complement strand
CGCATCCTGGGCGCGCTGATCCGGCACGCCCTCCCCGGGGCCGCGGCGCGGCCGGTGGCGCCGCGCCGGCGGGCGGGCGGGAAGCCTCAGGTGTCCGGCTCGTCCGTCTTGTCCGGCCGGCCGTCGCGCAGTTCGGGGGTGGCGATGCCGACGTACGCCACGGCGAGCAGGCACAGCACTCCGCCCGTCACCAGGGCGGTGGCGCCGGAGGTCCAGCCGGCGACGAGGCCCCCGCGCAGGCCGCCCAGGTGCGGTCCCGCCTGGCCGACGACCAGCTCGGCGGCTGTCACCCGGCCCAGCAGGGCGTCCGGTGTGCGGGTCTGGACGATCGTGGTGCGGGCGAGGACGGCGACCGCGTCCGCCGCCCCGGCCAGCGCCAGCATTCCCAGGCCCGCCCAGGCGCTGGTCGTCAGCCCGAACAGGGCGAGGGCGGCGCCCCAGGTGGCGGAGGCGCACAGCATCACCGGGCCGGGACGGCCCAGGCGGGTGACCGGTCCGGACAGCGCGGTCGCGGCGACTCCGCCCAGGGCGAGTGCCGACAGGAACAGGCCGAGCGTGCGCGGGTCACCGCCGAAGCGTTCCTCGTTGACCAGCGGGAACAGGCTCGTCGGCATGGCCAGGACGGTGGCGGCCAGGTCGGTGGCCAGCGCGCCGCGGACCACCCGGTGGCCGCCGAGGAAACGCAGCCCGTCCAGGATGCCGTGCAGGCCGGGGCGGGACTTCTCGCCCTCGGGCGGCAGCGCGGGCAGGCCGAAGGCGCCGTAGAAGGACAGACCGAAGCTGAGGGCGTCCAGGAGGTAGCAGACGCCGATGCCCCACCAGCCGAGGACGGCACCGGCGACGGCCGGGCCGAGCAGCATCATCGCCTGCCCGGACACCGCGTTGAGGGCGAGACCGGCCGCGACCTGGTCCTTGGGCAGCAGCCGCGGCACGAACACCCCGGCCGCCGGGGCGCCGACCGCCGCGAACGACGCCTGCACCGCGACCAGCAACAGCACCACGGCGACCGGCACATGGCCGGTGAACGCCTGTGCGGCCAGCAGCAGCGAGCAGGCGGCCTGGCCGATGGTGGTCGCCAGGTACACGCGGCGCCGGTCGGCCCGGTCGACCCAGGCGCCGGCCGACAGGCCGACGACGACCATGGGGAGCGCCTGGGCCAGGCCGACCGCGCCGCTCCACCCGGCGCTGTGGGTCATGTCCCACACCTGGTACATGACGGTGACCATGGTCATGAACCCGCCGAGCGTGGACACGGTGCGGCCGATCAGCAGCCGCCGGAAGGCGAGGGAACCGAGAGGGCGGACGTCCAGCAGGGAACGGGACAGGCTCACGACGGCATGACGGCGGCGAGCGCCGGATAGTTTCTCACGGCGGGGGACGCTAACCCGGTGTCCGGCCGTTCGTCCATCCGGATGAGGCGGGGGTCCGCCGGCGGGGGCGCCGGCGGCGGGGGCACGGTCCGCACGGGCGCGGTGACGGCGCGACAGGGCCCGTGCCGGCCGGGCGAGGAGGGCGCGCGGGTGTGCCGGGCGGGTGTGCGGCAGGGCGGCGCCGGACCGGGTCCGCGAGATTGCGATTGAAAAGGGACGTTTGTTCGGGCTCGGACGGTATAGACGGTGAGCTGACACAACCGTTGGACGACGAGACGGAGACGCACCATGGGCATCATCGCCTGGATCATCATCGGCCTGCTCGCCGGTGCCATCGCCAAGGCCCTCATGCCGGGCAAGGACCCCGGCGGCATCATCATCACCATGCTCATCGGCATCGCCGGCGGTCTGCTCGGCGGCTGGCTCGGCAAGGTGATCTTCGGCGTCGACTCCGTGGACGGGTTCTTCGAACTGTCCACCTGGATCGCCGCCATCGTCGGCTCCCTGATCCTGCTCGCCCTCTACCGCCTCATCACCGGCAGCCGGCACTCGCACCACCACTCGCACCGGCACGCCTGACCCGCCGGCGCCGTGCGCGTCCGGACGTCTGTGAACGGCTCCCGCCCTGTGCGCAGGGGGGAGCCGTCGGCGTTGTGGGCCACCCTCCCGGACCGGCCCGGGTGCCGGTGGCCGCATGGAAGAAGTCCGGCCGGGCAAGCGGTCTTCCTGGGATTCGGAGGGACATCATGACCATGACGGAGCAGACGGCCGAACCGGCGAAGGAGGACACCGCCTGCTGCACGCGGCACCACGACCACGGCGCGGGGTCCGGTGACGATGCGCCGGAGACGGCGCGTGAGCGGGTCAACCGCCGCTGGAACGAGGTCCTTCAGGAGACGCGGGTCACCCAGACGGGTGTGCAGATCCTCTTCGGGTTCCTGCTCAGCGTGGCCTTCACCCCGCTGTTCCGGGAGCTGGAGACCTTCGACCGCGCCGTCTACGTCACCACCGTGGTGCTCGGCGCGGCGGCCACGGGCTCGCTCATAGCGCCGGTCTCCCTGCACCGCTTCCTGTCCGGTCAGCGGATGAAGGACGAGGTGGTGGAGACCGCCTGCCGCCTGATGATGTGCGGCATGGTGCTCCTGGCGCTGACCATCGGCTGCACCCTCCTGCTCATCCTGCGCGTGGTGATTCCCGGTGTCCTCGCCGAAGTGCTCGTCGGCGCGGTCATGTTGTGGTTCGGCCTGTGCTGGTACCTGCTGCCGCTGTGGCTGCGGCACCGCGCGGCGCGGCGCGCCCGCGCCGACGACGCCTAGGACGCTCCCCCGCGGCCCTCGGAAGCGTCTACGGGCCTCCCGCGCGATCCTCCCGCGCGCCGGCCGTGGCCGCGGCCGATTTCAGCGCGGCAGCACCCAGTGCGGCGTCCAGGTCCCGGCGGGGCCGGGGCCGGCCGCCGTGGCGGCGAGGTGGGCGCGCAGGGTGGCCAGCGCCGGGTGGGGGTTGTCGCGGTGCCACAGGAGCGAGTGCGGGTAGACGGGCGCGGGGTCGGTCACCGGGATGCGGCGCAGGCCGTGGCCGGCGGGCCAGACCAGGCGGGTCCGCCCGCCCATGAAGGTGGCCAGGGACGGGGTGTCGGCGACGGTGTCGAGGAGGGCGTCGGAGCCGAAGTTGGGGCCGGTCGCCTCGATGGTGAGGCCGAACTCGGCGACGAGGTCGTCGTAGTAGGCGGCCCACTCGGTACCGGGGACGATGCCGGGCATCCAGATCCGGTGCCCGACGAGCTGAGCCATGGTCACCGACCGGGCGCCCGCCAGCGCGTGGGCGGGGCCGGTGAGGAGCTGGAGCGGCTCGTCGAGCACCCGGAGGGAGGCGATGTCCTCCGGGAGGGGCCGGCCGGGTGCGGCGACGGCGCGGAAGGAGGCGTCGATGGCGCCGGAGCGGACGGCGGCGACGGCCGTCTCGATGTCGAACAGCATCACCACGTCGAGGTCGATCTCGGGGTTGGCGCGGTGGAAGGCGCGCATCAGGCCCGTCGCCGCGCCGCGCGAGGCGATCACGTCCACGCGCAGCGGACGGCGGCCGGGGCGCACCGAGACGACGGCCCGCTCGGCGGCGCGCAGCAGCTCGCGCGCATGGGGCAGGAACGCCTGCCCGTCGATGGTGAGCTCGGCACCGCGCGCGGTGCGGGTGAACAGCCGCACGCCGAGGCCGCGTTCGAGTGCGGCGATGCGCTTGGAGACGGCCTGCTGGGTGACCGCCAGCTCGGCGGCGGCATCCTGGAACCGTCCCGCCTCGGCGGCGGCGACGAAGGTCCGGACGGTGTCGAGGTCCATGCCGCTTCACCCTAGGCCCTGACGCCGCCCTCCCGTCGCCCGCCCGGGGGGCGGGCTTCTGGGCGTCAGGCTCTTGTGTGCCGGGTCCTGATCCTCCTACGCGGGACGTACGGGGGTCGGGGCCCGGTGCGGTGAGCGGGCGTGCGGGGCGGACCGGAGCCGGACGGCAGGCCCCCCTGGGCCGGCCTCGACCCGCGCCGGGGCCGCACTCGAGCCGTGACGCCCGGCTGCCGCCCGGCCGCACCGGCCGGTCCGGTGGGCGCGGTGGCCGCGGAGGGCGGTCGTCGCTGCCGCCGCGTTGCGTGAGGTGCCGGCCGGACCGGCGCACACCACGGCCCGCCGCCGGGAGCGCGCCCCCGCGCCAGGGCCTTTCGCCGGGCCGGGCCGGGTCCGAACGAGCGGCCGGGGGGTGGGCGCCCGCGCGGTGCGCCCCGTCGCCGCCCGCCTGCCGTCCCGCCCCGGCCTTTTGTCAGTACCACGTCAATACGGCGTCAGTTTTCCCTGTCACCGTACCCCTCGGCCGCCCGGTTCGGGCCCGGCAGGGAGGAGTACGGAGATGATCGACGGCTTCCGGCGGGTGGTGCGCCGCCTCGCGGCGTCGGTGACGGCATCGGCGCTGGCATGCTGCGCGGTCGCCGCGGCACCGGCCGCCTCGGCCGCCGAAACCGCCGAGTGCCAGGCGCGGCCCGCCGAGCAGCACCGCGACTGGACCGGGATGGACTTCACCGGCGATCTGTGGTGCGAGCTGCAGCCGGGCTTCGTACGCATCCAGTCGCGTTCCACCAGCCCGGTGGTCGGCAGGATGCTGTACTCCCCCGGCTGGTTCGTGTGCTGGAAACGAGGCAGCGACTACCTCGGCAGCGACATCTGGTACTACACCCAGGGCGATCAGGTGCTGACCCGGCCGGTCACCAAGGCATGGGGCTACATGCCCGCCGTCGCCGTCAAGGCGCCCGCCCCGGAGACCACGGGCCTGGCCAAGTGCCCCTGGTCCTAGGGGGGCAGGGCGCCCCGTCCGAGCGGTGACCTTGCCGGCGTCCCGTGCGGCGGCGGCATCGACACGAGGAGAGGGTCCACTGATGCACATCTCGACACCGGGCGCCGGGCGGCGCCGGCGGGCCGCGGTCGCGGCGGCCGCCGGGGCGCTGCTGGCGGGCACGGTCCTGGCCTCGCCCGCCCGGGCCGCGGCGACGGCCACGACGTGCGGCATGCGCGAGGGGATCACCCTGCGCGACTCCGTGGGCAACGTCTTCAGCAGGGCTCTGTACTGCGACAACCTGCCGTCCGACATCTTCGCCAGGGCCGCGTTCGACGCCCCGATCACAGGCTGGCTCGTGCTGTCGCCCTCCTGGTTCACCTGCTACACCAACGGCCCGAAGGACACCCAGGGAAACACCGTCTGGTACTACACCCAGGGCGATCAGGTGGGCGAGATGCCCCGGATCAAGGCGTGGGGGACCGTCCCCGCGGAGGTGGTGCAGGTGCCCGCCGGCGCGGCCCATCCCTACCCGGCGGACCTGCCGCGGTGTCCGTGGTACTGACCGAGGAGACCTCCATGCGCATACGATCCGCATCCGGGCGCGCCGCTGCCGCCGCCCTGCTGGCCCTGGCCGCGACGGGCGCCGCCCCGGGCGTGGCCGCCGCCCAGGTGCCCGCGCCCTCCGTCACGGCCGCCACCGAATGGCGGCTGTGCCTGTACCTGGGCGGCCATCCGACGCTGCAGAAGGGCAGCACCGGAGAGGCCGTACGCCATCTGCAGTGCATCCTCAGCGAGGTCTACCGCTACCTCAACGTCTCGGTGAACGGCGTCTTCGAGGAGGTCACCGAAGCCTCCGTCAAACACCTGCAGCAGCAGTTCAGCCTGCCCGTCACCGGCATCGTCGACGCGGCCACCTGGCAGGCGCTGCACCCGTGACCGGGCACCGCGCACGCGCCGCGGCGCCTCCCGCCGCCCGGCGTCCCGGCCGGCCGGGGCGGCCGGGGCGCCGGGCCGGGGCCCGCCGGCGGCGCTGACCGCGCGCCGGCGTCGCGGCCGTGTTCGCGGCCACCGGAATTTCCCGCACCCCACGTTCCGTGCGCAGTCATGCCCGTACGCATCCGAAGGAGCCGTTCATGCGAAGATCCCGTCCGGCTGTGCGCCATGTGCTCGCCGCCGCTTTCGCGGCCGTCCTCTGCCTGGCGGCACCGGGCGCCCACGCCGCGCCGCGCCCCGGCACGGCGGCGGTCGCCCAGGAGATCAACATCATCTCCACGCACAGCGGCATGTGCCTGGAGATCGGCACGCTGACGGAGGGCGAGGCCGTGCGGCAGCACCGCTGCGCGGGCCGGCCGGGGGCGCAGTGGTATCTGCGGCCCTCCGCGGCGGGCAACGGGTCGGTGAACATCGTCAGCGCGTACAGCGGCAAGTGCCTGCAGGTGGCGGACTCCAGCCCGGCCAGCGGGGCGGCGGTCCGGCAGGGCGCCTGCGGCAGCCAGCCGGGCGCGAGCTTCCTCTTCGCGGACCTGGGTTCCGGCAGCGGCGCCACCATCCAGCCGCTGACCGCCAGCCCGCGCAAGTGCCTGGAGGTCACGGACTCCTCCACCGCGGACGGAGCGGCGCTGCGGCAGTGGGAGTGCGAACGGCAGCCCGGCAGCGGCTTCGCCCAGGGCCAGTTCAAGGGGCTGGCCGAGGGCTGGTCGACCATCCGTCCCGTGGGCGCTCCGAGCCTGTGCCTGACCGAGGGGCGCGCCCGCAACGGCGCCTACGCCAGCGCGGTCGCCGTGCAGAGCCCGTGCGCCACGGCCACGCCTCCGCGCACGTACCTGCAGTCCGCGGGCAACGGCCTGTACCGCATCCAGTGGCACCATCCCGAGTTCGGCGTCGGCTGCCTCACCGTCATGAACGGCGGTCCCGTGCCCGGCATGCTCGAACCCTGGGACGACTGTGCCAGGGCGACGCAGTTTCACGTGGAACCGGTCGATTCTCCCGTCGTCGGCGGCTACCGGTTGCGTGTCTCGGGCAGCAGCTCGTGCATCGGCATCGTGAACGGGGAGACCGTGGCGGGCGCGGAAGCGGTGCAGACCTCCTGCGCGGGGCGGGTCGACCAGGAGTTCTTCGTCGACCCGGTCGTGTGAGCCGGGTGCGGCCGTGACGTTGCCCGGCCCGCCGCGGCGGATCGCGCTGGTCGGTCCGGTCGCCTCCGGCAAGAGCACCCTGGCAGCCGCCGTCGCGGCCCATACCGGGCTGCCCCACATCGGCCTGGACGACCTGTTCTGGGGTCCGGACTGGACGCCGGTCCCGGCCGCCGAGTTCCGTGCCCGGGTACGCGGCGCGCTGGCGGAAGAGGCATGGATCGCGGACGGCAACTTCGGGGGCGCGGTCGCCGAGCTGCTGATGGCGCGGGCCACGCTGGTGATCTGGCTGGACCTGCCGCTGCGGGTGTGCCTGCCCCGCCTGGTGGCCCGCTCGGTGCGGCGGGCCGCCGGCGGGCAGGTGCTGTTCGCCGGGAACCGGGAGACCTTCCGTCATCTGCTGGGCCGGGAGTCGATCCTGTGGTCGGGCCCGGCCCACCATCACCGGGACCGCCGCCGCTGGGCCGCCCGCCTGGCCCGGGCCCGCGCCGCCGGCCGCCCGCCGCTGCGGCTGACCAGGTCCGCGGCGATCGTCCCCGCCCTGGCCGCCCGCGGGCTCCTGCCGCCGGGGGGCCAGGGATCATGACCCGGTCCCGCGCCCGCGGCCGGCGGGTGCGGGGCCGGCAGAGGGGTGGCCGGTGCCCCGCTCCCCCGGGCCGCGGCGACCGGTCCGGGCGGGCGCGGCGGGGCCGCCGGGCGGGCGCAGGCCGGGTCGCTGGAATCCGGGGGGCGGGGAACCCTGGGGTGCATGGACAAGACCGCACTCGTCGTCATCGACATGATCAATACGTACGACCACAAGGACGCCGAGCTGCTGCTTCCGTCGGCCGCCGAGGTGGTGCCCGTCCTGACCGGCCTGATCCGGCGGGCGCGGGAGCGGGACGCCTCCGTCATCTACGTCAACGACAACTTCGGCGAGTGGCGCTCGCACCACGGAGAGCTCCTCGACAAGGCCCTGGCCGGGCCGCACGCCGGCCTCGTCGAGCCGCTGCGGCCCGACGAGACGTCCCTGTTCGTGCTCAAGGCCCGCCACTCGATCTTCTTCGACACCCCGCTGGAGTATCTGCTGCGGCAGCAGGGGATCGAGCGGCTCGTGCTGTGCGGCCAGGTGACCGAGCAGTGCGTGCTGTACTCCTCCCTGGACGCCCACATCCGTCACTTCGAGGTCGTCGTCCCGCGGGACGCCGTGGCCCACATCCACCCCGACCTCGCGGACGCCGCCCTGCGCATGATGGAGCGCAACATGGGGGCGCGGGTGTGCGACAGCGACGAGCTGTGGGCCTGAGGCGGCGCGGCCCCGCCCGGTGACGGGCCGCGGCCGCCGCGCGGCTCGCCGCCGTCACGGGGCCGTGAGCCCCCGCCGTGCCGCGGGCGGCCGCGGCGGGCGGTCCGTCAGCGGCGTGTACCGCGCAGCGCCACCGCCGGGATCACCGCGAGGGCGAGGGCTCCGGCCGCCGTGGCCAGGGCCGGGTAGCCGCCGGCGCCCACCACCAGGCCCGACACCATGGCGCCTGTCGCGCCCGACACGGACATCCCCACGTCCGCCAGTCCCTGCACCGCGGCGCGGTTCTCGGCGGGGGCGGCGTCCGTGATCAGGGCCGTGCCGCTGAGCAGGGCCAGGTTCCAGCCGGCGCCGAGGAGTACCAGCGCGCAGGACAGCAGGGGGAGGGAGGCCGGCGGGGAGAGGGCGGCGAGCAGGCCGGCGCCCGGCAGCACGGCACCGGCCGCGGCGGCGACCCGCCGCGCGCCCAGGCGGTCGGTGAGCAGGCCGCTCAGCGGCGACGGCAGGAACATGGCGCCCACGTGCAGGGCGATGACCAGGCCCGCCGCCTGCGTCGTATGGCCGTGTCCGGTCATGTGGACGGGCGTCATGGTCATCACGGCGATCATCACGAGCTGCGCGGTGATCATCACGGTGGCGCCGGTGACGACGCCGGGGCCGCCGCGCACCGGGCGGGGCCCGGTGCCGGGCGCGGCGGTGGCGTCGTGGGGTGGCCCGGGCTGCGGCGGGCGCGGCGGGACCGGGCGCAGCCGGGCCAGCAGCACCAGGGCCGCGGCGGTGTAGGCGGCCGCCGCCAGCAGGAAGGGGCCCGCCAGCCGCGGGATGCCCCAGGTGTGGGCGAGGGCGCCGGTGGGGCCGACGAGGTTGGGGCCCGCGACCGCGCCCAGTGTCATGGCGAACAGCACGGTCCCGGCGGCCCGGCCGCGCCGGTCGGCAGGGGCGAGTTCGGCGCCCGCGTAGCGCGCGAGCAGCCCCGTCGCCGTGCCCGCGCCGTAGACGAACAGCGCGGCCAGCAGCAGGGCGGGCCAGCGCGCGGCGGCTCCCGCGACCACGCCGGCGCTGCCCAGGGCGGCGGTGCCGTGGCCGAGCGCCAGGCCCAGGCGGTGTCCCAGGCGCTGGCACAGGCGTCCGAGGACGGCGGCTCCCAGGGCCGCGCCGGCGGTGAACAGCGCGGCCGGCAGACCGGCCAGGCCGGTCGAGCCGAGCAGGTCCTGGGCGAGCAGGGCGCCGACCGTGATGCCGGCGGCCATCCCGGCGCCGCCGAGTGTCTGGGAGACGAGGAGGACCCTCAGGGCGCGGCGCCGGGCCCGGGGCGTGTCCGTCGCCGTGGCCGGTGCCGTCCGGGTCATGCGCGGTGCGGCGCGGGGCCGCCGGGCGTCTGCGTCTCCTCGGCCAGGGCGGCGATCTCTTCCAGGGGCAGGCCGAGTTCGTCGTGCAGGAAGCGCACGATCGTCCAGTGCGGCAGGGCGTCGGCGTCGAACGGGCCGAACGCGGCCGTGTACAGGGGGATCCAGCGCAGGGCCTGCTCGGCGGCGGCCTCCCGTCCGGGGGCTTTGCGGTAGGCGTCGTAGGAGATGCTCCGGTGGTGGATGAAGTGGCCGCCGGGCAGGCGCTTTTCGCACAGTTCGCGGTACTGGCGCGTCTGCAGGATGAGGTAGTGCCATATCTCGTCGATGTCCTGCTCGACGGGGAGGAAGAGGCCGCCGAGCCGGTCGGGGTGGCGGGAGACGAGGTAGAGGTAGCGCAGGCACTCGCGGACCTGGTGCCGCACGACGGCCTGGGACGGGGCGTGGGGCTTGGCCGTGAAGTGCCGCACCACTTCGTCGTGCAGGTCCGGGCCGAGCAGCTCCTCGGCGGCTGTCTCTTATACAAATCTCCGAGCCCACGAGACACTCGCTAATATCGTATGCCGTCTTCTGCTTGAAAAAAAAAAAAAAACCACGCGTCTGAAAACTCCCCTTCCACACTAACCGATACATCGCTGTTTATAAG
>NZ_WYCT01000026.1 GCF_011008945.1 Streptomyces harenosi | reverse complement strand
CCCCCCGTCCGGTACGACCCCCGCGGAAAGGCCCCACGCCATGCCCACCGCTCCGACCCAGCAGCCGAGCACCGAGCGCTCCTCGCGTCCCACCCCGCCGACCGGGCCGGCGTGCCCCGCGCCCCTCGCATCGCTGGAGCAGGTGCCCTGGGACAGGCTCCAGGACTCCACCGGATCCGCGGCCGCCATCCCCCGCCTGCTCGAGCGCATCGCCTCGGGCGACCCCGGCACCGCCCGGGCCGCACTCGACGACCTGCGCAAGCGGGTCTGCCAGTACGGCTTCGTGGTGGAGCAGGCGACCGCCGCGACCGTTCCCTTCCTCTGGGAGCTCGCCCAGCGGCCGCACGTGAGCTGCCGCGCGCAGATCATCCGGCTGTTGGAGAACATCGCCGGTGCCCGGCAGTGGGAACACACCGCCGCCGCCTACCCCAAACTCCTCAACCGCCGCGAGAACCACGTGGTGTGGGAGCGCGCGGCGCGGCAGGCCGTCCGCGCACGGCGCGACGCCCTGCCGCCGCTGCTGTCCGAGCAGGACACCGAGATCGCCCGGGCGGCCGCCGAGCTGGCCCGGACGCTGGGGGAATGAGACGCCCGCGCCTTCCACGGGGGTGAAGGCGCGGGTCCCCCGCCCTCCACCGGTGTGGTGCACTCTTCACCGACCGGGGTGAGAAAGCGCTTGCCCCGCAGTCGGCAACCCCGAGGAGGACCACGCCGATGGCGTCGTCGTTGGAGAAACCGCTCGATCACCGCTACCGGGGCGAGCACCCGATACGCACCCTCGTCTACTTGTTCCGCGCCGACCGCCGCCGTCTGGCCGGGGCCGTCGTCGTCTTCACGGTCAAGCACAGCCCCGTCTGGCTGCTGCCCCTGATCACCGCGTCCATCATCGACACCGTCGTCCAGCACCAGCCCATCCGCAGGCTGTGGACCAGCACGGGCGTGATCCTGTTCATCCTGGTCGTCAACTATCCGTTGCACGTGCTCTACGTCCGCCTGCTGTACGGCAGCGTCCGCCGCATGGGCACGGCGCTGCGCTCGGCGCTGTGCACCCGCATGCAGCAGCTCTCCATCGGCTACCACACCCGGGTCAGCGCCGGTGTGCTCCAGGCCAAGGTGGTGCGGGACGTGGAGACCGTGGAGCAGATGGTGCAGCAGACCGCGGAGACCGGGCTCGGCGCCGTCACCGTGCTCATCGGCGGCCTCGTCATCATCGCCGTGCGCACACCCGAGTTCCTGCCCGTCTTCCTCGTCGTCGTGCCCACCGCCTCGCTGCTCGTCGCCCGTCTGCGGGCCCGGCTGCGCAGCCACAACGAGAGCTTCCGCCACGAGGTGGAGACCCTCTCGTCCCGTGTCACGGAGATGACCCGGCTCATACCCGTCACCCGCGCCCACGGCCTGGAGGGCAAGGCGCTGCGCCGCATGGACGGCACCCTGCACCGGCTGCTCGCCTCCGGCATGCGCCTGGACCTGGTCAACGGCCGCTTCGCGTCCCTGGCCTGGGTGGTCCTCAACGTCGTCGGCGTGCTGGTGCTCGCGGGCGCCGCGCTGGTCTCCTACTACGGTGTGTGGGGCGTCACCCCCGGGGACGTCGTCATGCTCAGCGCGTTCCTGACCACGCTGACCAACTCCACGACGACGCTGGCCGGACTGGCGCCGGTCATCACCAAGGGTCTGGAGTCCGTCCGCTCCGTCGGTGAGGTCCTCCAGGCGCCGGAACTGGAGGACAACGAGGGCAAGGCGGAGCTCGCCGCGCTGCGCGGCGCCGTCACGTTCGAGAACGTCGGCTACGCCTACGACGACGACGGCCGCGCCGCGGTACGGGACTTCACCCTCGCTGTCGCGCCCGGAGAGACGATCGCGCTGGTGGGCGCCTCGGGCGCGGGCAAGTCGACCGTCCTCAACCTCGTGATCGGGTTCCTGCGCCCCACCTCCGGCCGGCTGCTGCTCGACGGCACCGACATGAGCACCCTCGACCTGCGCACCTACCGGAGGTTCGTGTCGGTCGTGCCGCAGGAGTCGATCCTCTTCGACGGCACCGTCCGCGAGAACGTCGCCTA
The DNA here is from genome assembly GCF_011008945.1 of Streptomyces harenosi. GTDB lineage: Bacteria > Actinomycetota > Actinomycetes > Streptomycetales > Streptomycetaceae > Streptomyces > Streptomyces harenosi. The sequence goes on along the minus strand of NZ_WYCT01000026.1, from coordinate 36,444 downwards.
CGGCATGGATGACGCCGACGAGGAGAGGGTGCGGGCCGCCCTGCGCGACGCCAACGCGCTGGAGTTCGTGGAGCGGCTGCCGCAGGGCCTGGACACCCTGGTGGGGGAGCGGGGTGCCCGGCTGTCCGGCGGGCAGCGCCAGCGCCTGGCCATCGCCCGCGCGCTGATCCGGGACCCCCGGGTCCTGATCCTCGACGAGGCGACCTCGGCGCTGGACACCCGCTCCGAGGCGCTGGTCCAGCAGGCGCTCGCCCGGCTGCTGCGGGGGCGCACCACGTTCGTCGTGGCGCACCGGCTGTCCACCGTGCGGGGCGCCGACCGGATCGTGGTGATGGCGGACGGCCGGATCCAGGAGATCGGCACGCACGAGGAACTCCTGCGCCGGGGCGGCGCGTACGCGGCGCTCCACAGCGGCCAGGTCGCCTGAGGCCCGTACCCGCCCGCCGGCCGCCGCCCGCCGCGGTCTACGGTGGACGGCGGGCGGCGCCGGGCTGGGTGCCTCGGCGCCCGTCGGCCGTCCGTGAGATCCGGCCGCCCGGTGGACAGGGATGTTTCCCTCCTTTTTCGCCACTCTGTCGCTTACTCGGGCCGTGGTTCGGTCGGAAAGCGAAAGTTTTTCGTCAACTACGAACAGACACGGGCAGGGTGTGAATGTTTCGGCGGTGTCCGGGCATACGCAGCGAAAATCGAGAGAGGGGCGCTTCGTGCTCGTACCGGATCCGAAGGTCGTCAGAGAGCTGCTGACGCGGTACGCGTCGCTGCAGATCGCTCAGGCGGAAAGGGCGAGGCCGGCCGTGGCCCGTGAGCTGGAGGACGTCAGCTACACCCTGTGCGTGATGATGGGGACGACCCGCATCCACGACGCGGTGGCCAAGGCGGACGCCCTGCTGCTCGCGGGGCAGCAGACCACGGCCGTCGACGAGACGGCGCAGCAGGACGGCGAGAGCGGGCTGCCGCTGGCCGTGTGATGCCGGCCGGCTCCCGGGCCCTGTCGTCGTCCTCCGTCCCTCCCACACGGGCTGACGGGGCGCGACGACAGGGCCTATGAGTGAGCCGCGGCGGCCTCGGGCCGGGCGTGGAAGGCCGCGCGGTAGGCGTGCGGCGTGGTGCCGGCCACCCGGCGGAACCGCTCACGGAACGCGGTGGGGGAGCCGAACCCGGCCTGCCGCGCGATCCGTTCGATCGAGTGGTCGCTGTTCTCCAGCAGGTACTGGGCCCGCCGCACCCGTGCCCGCAGCAGCCACTGCAGCGGCGTGGTCCCCGTCTGCTCGCGGAACCGGCGGCTGAAGGTCCGCTCGCTCATCCCGGCGCGCCCGGCCATGTCCCCGAGGGTGATCTCGCCGGCCAGGTTCTCCTCGATCCACTCCAGGAGCGGTTCCAGGGCCGAGCCCCGCGGTACCGGCGGGCGCTCGTGCACGATGAACTGCGCCTGACCGCCCTCGCGTTCCAGCGGCACCACGCACATCCGGGCGGCGTGCGCGGCGACGGCCGAGCCCAGGTCCCGGCGGATCATGTGCAGGCACATGTCGAGAGCGGCCGCCGCGCCGGCCGAGGTCAGGATCTGCCCGTTGTCGACGTAGAGCACGTCCGGCCGCACCCGGACGCGCGGGTAGCGGCGGGCCAGTTCCCCGGCGGCGAACCAGTGCGTGGTCGCCCGCAGCCCGTCCAGCAGGCCCGCCTCGGCGAGGACGAAGGCACCGACGCACACCGACGCGATGCGGGTGCCCGCCGCGGCGGCCCGGCGCAGGGCCGCCAGCACCCGGTCCGAGGGCGGCCCGGCCTCCTCCGAACGGCCCGGCACGATGACGGTGTCGGCGTGCTCCAGCGCCTCCAGCCCCCGGTCGACCCGCAGCCCGAACCCCTCCGCGCGGACCTCGGGCGACTCCGCGCACAGGCGGACCCGGTAGGGGCGGCGGCCGTCGGGCAGGCGCGTCCAGTCGAAGGTCTGCAACGGGGCCGCCATGTCGAACGGCACCACGTCGTCGAGCACGAGGATCTCCACACGGTGCATGCCCGCCACGATAGGGGTGTTCCCGCCACCGCCGTGAGCTGCGTTCCGGACGGACCCGCGCCGTATCCCGCCTGAGTACGGCGTTGGCGAGAACCCGTTGGCATCTGTCATTTCAGCCACTGTGCGGCACCCGGCCGGCTTCCTAACGTGATCACGGCACCGCCGGCCGCTTCCGCGGCGACCGGCGAAGGCCCGAGCCGTCCGCCCCTGCCTCCCGGAGCCCCGACCGATGACCAAGTTCCTGCTCACCCTGCACGTCCTGGCCGCCATCGTCGCCGTCGGGCCGGTCACCGTCGCCGCCAGCATGTTCCCCCCGGCGGTCCGCCGCGCCGCCCTCGCCGGCGGCCCCCAGGGCGACGGCGCGCAGACCGCCGCGGCCGTGGGCACCGTACGGCTGCTGCACCGCATCTGCCGGGTCTACGCCGGTCTCGGGGTGGCGGTGCCCCTGCTGGGGTTCGCCACCGCCTCGGCCATGGGCGTGCTCAGCGACGCATGGCTCGTCGCCTCCATCGTCCTGACCACCGTCGCCGCGGGTGTCCTGGTCGCCCTCGTCCTGCCCCGGCAGGAGGAGCTCGTGGACCAGCTCGCCGAACGGCGGCCGGTGGAGCGCCCCCTGACCGTGCGGCTCGCCATGTTCACCGGGATCTTCAATCTGCTGTGGGCCACCGTCACCGTCCTGATGATCGTCCGGCCCGGCTCCACCACCGGCGCCTGAGCCACCGTCACCTGCCCGGACGCGCGGGGCGAACGACCCCGCCGGGGCTGTGCGCACCCACGGGCGCCGGGAGCGCGCACCGCAGGCCGCTCCGAGCCGGGCGAACGGTGCCCGCCGCGGCACTAGACTCGGCAGTCGCACCCCCGCACGGGGGCGGACGACACGAAAGGCACGTTGACGGGTGTTCCAGGATTCCCCCATCTACGACCGACTCGTCGCCGAATGCGGCGACGTGCCCGCGCAGGTACGCCGGGAGGCCGAGCGCGTGACCAGGGAACTGGAGGTCGTCCTGCGCCCCCTGCACGTTCCCGGCCTGGGCCTCGGCCCGGGCCCCGAGCGCCCGCCGCAGCCGGGCAACGGGTGGCAGCGCACCGCCGCGATGCTGCCGGGCCCCCGCCCGCACTGAGCGGCGCTCCGTGCCGGTGCCGGGGGAAGCGGCACCGCAGCGCGCCGGGGCCTGCCTCGCGCGCACCCGGCCCGCCTCCTCGGGGCGTCGCCCCGCCGGGACCTACGGGCCGCACCGCCCCGTCACGGGGCCGTGACGGTGTGCGCGCCGTCGGCGGGCGACGCCTTTTCGGAAAGCGGCCGCGCCAGCCACGCGGCGATGGTGCGGGCGATCGGCTGACCGGTGTCCACCTCGACGAAGCCGAACTGTCCCGACTGGTTGCACTCCAGGAACCACCACGTCCCGTCGGCGTCCTCGGCGAAGTCGAAGGCGCCGTAGGCCAGCCCGGCCTCCCGGACGTAGGCGTGGACGCCCGCCGCGACGCGCGTCGGCACTCCGGCGGGCCGCCAGGGCTCGTCGGACACGGCGAAGCGGACGTCGACCTCGTCGCCGGGGTCGTCGGGGCCCGCTCCGCGCGCCGTCGCCTTGCGCGCGGCCAGCAACCGGTCGCCCACGGCGGTGAGGCGGATGTCGGCGCGCTTGGCGATCCGCCGCTGCAACAGCGTCGGGCCGTGGGCGACGGCGGCGAAGTCGGCCTCCGGTGACACCCGGCTGGCCGGGACGGCCCGGGGCGGGTCCTGGGGATGCGCGCCCGAGACCGGCTTGACCACCAGATCCGGGTGGCGTCGCGCGAACTCCCGCGCCGCCTGCGGGAAGGTGGTGATCAGCGTGGCCGGCACGGGCAGGCCGCACCGCTGCGCCAGCCGGAGCTGCCAGGGTTTGTGGCGCGCCCGGGCGGCCGCGTCGGGGTGGTTCATCCACCGGGCCCCGCAGCCGCGGAGCATGCCGTAGAGCGCCTGGGAGGACTCCTCGGTCAGCCACGCGGAGGCCCCGGCCGCGCGAGCGGCCGGGGCCCCGGGTCTGCGCACCCAGACCGACCGCAGCCCGCCGATGCTCACCAGGCGGCCCCCGGCGGACAGATGGCCGTGGAAGGAGCCGTGCGCGAACTCCCCGGACAGCGCGACGGAACCGGTCAGATCGGCCGGATCCATGCGGACCACCGGCACCCCCGACGCGTTGAGGTGGACCACCACCATGTCTGCGGTGACGTCCTCTTCACAGGTGAGGATCAACACGGTCATCGTCGGCCCGTCCGGGGTCAGTCGTCGAAGTGCGTCTTCGAACCGGCGGTGGAGGTGGTGGTGCCCAGCTCCCGGAGCAGGGCGTGGTCACAGGCGGCCACCCGCCCGTCCAGGAGCAGGTTCACCTGGAGTCCGGTGTCGTAGGCGTACGGAGCCGTGGCGTCCGACTCCGGTGCGGGACGTGCGTACTGAAGCGCGAACGGTTGCATCGTCTCTCCCTCGTCGGTGCTGCGCCGGTCGGGCGCCGGTTCGGCCGCGCCGTCGCCCGGTCCGCCGACTTCTCGGCTTCCAGAGACTTATACGAATCGAACGGGTGAATGGTTGCTTCCTGACGCGCGGTGTTACGCGGGCGTGATCACGGAGCGGGTTCACGGCCCGGCCGCCGTGACGGGGCCCGCTTCCGCGCGCCGAGGGGCCCGCGCACGGAGCGCAGCGCGAGGAGCAGGACGCCGACGTCGTCCAGGTACACCGGATCCGGCACCAGGTCGGCCGGCAGTACGAGATAGAGGACCGCGCCCCAGAAGACCCAGCGCGGACCCGTCGGCAGTCCGGCCCGGGCCAGCTCCCGCCGGGTCCGGAAGAGCCGCACCGCAAGGCCGACGGCCAGCGCCAGCACGATCACCGCCAGCGCGGCCGCCGCGGTGATCACCGCTGCGGTGGTGTCCACCCCGCCCCTCCTTCCGCGAGTCCCGTGCCGGTGGGCCGGGACGCACACGTCTTCCTCCGGATTCCCCGTTCGGGGCCCCGGTATGGCACCGCGGAGCCACCCCCTGTGCCCGTTCATCCCCGTGGCCCACACCAGTGGCATGCCGTCACCCGGCTGCCTAGAAATGGTCAGCACACGTCGCGCGTCGCGTCGGGGACCAAGGAGCGGCCGCACCCTTCCCACGGAGCAGACCATGACCACCGACTCGTCAGCGCCGCGCTCGAACGAGTACGGCATATCCCCCTGGGACGCGCCGTCCGCGCCGACGGTGACGGCCACGGGCGTCCACACGGTGGCGGCGGACACCCAAGCCGCCGCCCGGGCACCCGCCGCCGGAGCGGCCACCCGCCGGTTGCCGGTCGTACAGGCGCCGGTGCGGCGGGCGGCCCCGCCGCGGGAACTCACCCGGCGGCCGGCGGCCGCCGCGGGGCAGCCCGGCGGCGACGGCGCCGGCCCCGCGGCGCACGGCGACCCGATCGGCGACCTGGTGCGGGCCGCCGTGGCGGACCGGCCCCTGGAGGAGGTCGTCGACCTGATCACCCTGCTGGAGCGGTCGCCCGACCACGCCCACGCGACGGCCGACGCGCTCCGCGCGGCCGGTGTGAGCCGGTCCGTCGAGGACGTCACCCGCCTGGTGGCGCTGCTGACCCGGCCGCCGCGCCACCCCGGCAGCGCCGACGAGGCGATCCGCGCCGCGGTCGCCTGCCGCCCGGTGGGGGACGTGTCCCGGCTGATGGAGCTGCTGAACCGGACACCGCTGGAGGCCCACTGCGGGCAGGAGGCGGTGCGGGCCGCCGCCACCGGCCGGCCGGTGGCGGAGCTGGTGGAGCTGATCGGCCGTCTCGCCGCTGAGCGGCGGGCGCGGACCGCGAGGCCGGAGGAGCCGGAACCGGAAGACGATCTCCCGCCGCTGTACGACGAGGAGGTCCCGCCGCCGTACGACGGCGAGGTCCCGCCGGACGGCACCGGCCACGGGCCGCGGACCGGTGAGCCGGCGGCGGAGCCCACCGCCGAACCTGCGGCCCCCCGGGACCGTGCCCCGCGCGCACGCCGCCCGGCCCCGCGCCGCCTGCGCACCGGGCGGAGCCGCGCGCCGCGGAGGCCCGGGGAAGCCGCCCCGTCCTGGCCGCACCGGCTGGCCGCGGCCGCGCTCGCCGCGTGCGGAACCGCGTTCTTCCCGCTGTACTCCGGCGGCGTCTCCCCGCGCGCCTACGGTTCCGCCCTCGGGCTGTCGGCGCTCGCCCTGGTCGTGGCCCTGCTGCTGGCCCTGCGGCCCGCCTCGCCGCTGCTCGTCGCGGCGGTGGTGGTGCCGGCGGGCATGGCGGCCGCCGGGCTGTACGCGCAGGCGTTGCCGTCCGGGTGGCCGGCCCGGGCCATGGACCTCACCCTCGTCTCCGGCCGGGCCGCCGTGGCGGTCGCCGGGGGAGCGTGCGCCGTGGCACTGGCGGCCCTGTGCCTGCGCGTGGCCTCGGCGTTCCGGGCGGGACACGCTCCGGCCGCCGCGCGGGCCGGGACCCGCCGGAGGGCCGGCTGAACCGCCGGGCCGGACCCCGCCGCGTTCCCGGACGGCCGCACCGGGTCCCTCCGGTGGCGTACGGGTGGCTCAGCGGCCCACCGTCCCGGCCGGCCGCTCGTGGGCGAGCAGCCCGGCGAGCACCCGGTCGGGGGTGAGCGGCAGCTCGCGGAAGCGGACGCCGGTGGCGTGGTGCACGGCGTTGCCGATCGCGGCCGCCGTCCCGACGATGCCGATCTCCCCGATGCCCTTGCTGCCCATCGGGTTGAGCCGGCCGTCGTCCTCGTCGATCCAGTGCGCCTCCACGTCCAGGACGTCGGCGTGCGCGGGCACGTGGTACGAGGCCAGGTCGGACTCGGCGAAGTCGCCGAAGGCCGCGTCCAGCGTGCTGCCCTCCGTCAGCGCCATGCCCAGGCCCATGGTCATGCCGCCGACGAACTGGGAGCGGGCGGTACGGGGGTTGAGGATCCGCCCCGCGGCGAAGACGCCGAGCAGGCGGCGCACCCGCACCTCGCCGGTGACCGTGTCGACCATGACCTCCGCGAAGTGCGCCCCGAAGGAGTGCCGGGCGAAGGGGCTCTCGGCGTCGGCCGTGCCGGTGGTGTCGGCGCGCTCCTCGATCCCCGGGGCCGGCGGCGGACCCGGCAGACCGGCCAGGCGGTCCGCCAGCCGGGTGCAGGCCGCGTGGACGGCCCAGCCCCAGGAGGCGGTGCCGGAGGAGCCGCCCGCCAGCGGTGCGTCCGGCAGGTCGCTGCTGCCCACCTCGATGCCGACCCGTTCCAGCGGCACGCCGAGGGCGTCGGCCGCGACCTGGGCGAGGACGGTCCGCGCCCCGGTGCCGATGTCGGTGGCGTTGATCCGCACCAGGAACGTCCCGTCGGGCAGGGCCCGCGCCGCCGCCCCGGACGGCGCCACCATGACCGGGTACGTGGCGGCCGCCACCCCGGAGCCGATCAGCAGGGGACCGGCGGTACGGGAGCGCGGACGGGGATCGCGTCCGTCCCAGCCGAAGCGGCGGGCGCCCTCGCGCAGGCACTGCACCAGATGCCTGCTGCTGAAGGGCCGCCCGCTGTCGGGCTCGCGGTCCGGCTCGTTGCGGATCCGCAACTCCACCGGGTCCAGGCCCAGTTCGCAGGCCAGCTCGTCCATCGCGGACTCCAGGGCGTACATGCCGGGCGCCTCGCCCGGGGCGCGCATCCACGACGGCGAGGGCACGTCCAGCGGTGCCACGCGGTGCAGCGTACGGCTGTGCGGCGCCGCGTACATCACGCGCGCGGGCACGGCGGCCTGCTCCACGAATTCCTTGATCCGGGAGGTGTGGGTGGCCACCTCGTGGACGAGGGAGGTCAGCCGGCCGTCCTCCGCGGCGCCCAGGCGGAGCCGGTGCAGGGTGGGGGCGCGGTGGCCGACCACGGTGGGCAGCAGGCGGCGCGGCAGGTTCACGGTGACCGGACGGCCGGTGTGCCGGGCGGCCATCGCCGCCAGCACCACGTCGGGCCGGGGGGTGCCCTTGGAGCCGAAGCCGCCGCCGACGTGCTCGGCGACGACGGTGACCTGCTCCTCGGGCACGCCGAACATCGCGGCGAGCACCGAGCGCACCGGGGTGGTGCCCTGGCTGGAGGTGTGCACGACGAGCCGGTCGCCGTCCCAGCGGGCGGTGCTGGCGTGCGGCTCCATGGGGTGGTTGTGCAGCGGCGGCACCCGGTAGGCGGTCTCGACGCGGACCGCGGCGGAGGCGAAGGCGCCGTCGGGGTCGCCCTGGGAACGGACGGCCGGCTGACCGCCGTTGGCCACCTCGGGGACGTACAGGCCCGGGTGCGACTCGGTGAGCGTGACGTCGGGTTCCTCGGCCTCGTAGGTGACGCGGACGGCGGCGGCGCCCGCCCGGGCGGCCTCCGGGGTCTCGGCCACCACCAGGGCCACGAACCACCCCCGGTGCGGTACCCGCGGTGCCTGGAGCACCGCCAGGGTGGGGTCCTCGGGTTCCGCCAGGCGCGGGGCGTTCTCGTGCGAGAGCACGGCGAGCACGCCCGGCCGGGCGAGGGCGGGTGCGGGGTCGACGGCGGTCACCCGGCCGCGGGCGACCGCGGCCGGCACCGGCCAGGCGTGCGCCCGGCCGGGAAAGTCGTACTCGGCCGCGTAGCGGGCGGTGCCGGTGACCTTCTCCCGGCCCTCCCGGCGCTCGGCGCCGGAGCCCACGGCGGTCTGCGTGCCGTTCATGGGGGTTCCTCCTGGGGGAAGCCGGTTCACGGGGTGGCGGGCGGGGCGAGCCGGCCCAGGACGTCCAGGGCGAGGCGGCGGGCCAGCGGCACCTTGTAGGCGTTGTCCCGCAGCGGCTCGGCGGCGGCCAGCTCCAGATCGACGGCGTGCTCGAACGCCGCCGCGGTGGGCGCGGCGCCCAGCAGCGCCTCCTCCGCCCTCCGGGCCCGCCACGGCCGGTGCGCCAGCGCCCCGAAGGCGATCCCGACCCGGTCCACCACCCCGTCCTGCGTGTGCAGCACGGCGGCGACGGACGCGAGCGCGAAGGCGTACGACGCCCGGTCCCGGGCCTTGCGGTACAGCGACGGCGGCCCGGCCGTCGCGGCCGGCAGCACCACACCCGTGACCAGCTCGCCCGGGCGGATCTCGGTGTCCCGCTCCGGATGGTCGCCCGGCAGCCGGTGGAAGCGGTCCGCGGGCAGGGTGCGGGCCCCCTCGGGACCGTACAGCTCGACCCGGGCGTCCAGCGCGGCCAGCGCCACCGCCATGTCCGAGGGGTGGGTGGCGATGCAGAGCGCGGAGTGGCCGAGGACGGCGTGATCGCGGTGCACCCCCTCGCGCGCCCCGCAGCCGCTGCCCGGCATCCGCTTGTTGCAGGGCTTGGTCAGGTCCTGGAAGTAGGGGCAGCGGGTGCGCTGGAGCAGGTTGCCGCCGGTGGTGGCCGCGTTGCGCAGCTGCCCGGAGGCGCCCGCGAGCAGTGCCTGGGACAGCGCGGGGTAGCGGTCGCGGACGGCGGGGTGGGCGGCGAGGTCGCTGTTGCGGACCATCGCCCCGATCCGCAGGCCGCCGTCCGGCAGTTCCTCCACCCCGTCCAGCGGGAGCCGGGTGACGTCGACGAGGGCGGCGGGCCGCTCGACGCCGAGCTTCATCAGATCGACGAGGTTGGTGCCGCCGCCGAGATACCGGGCGCCGGGGTGGGCGGCGTACGCCTCGGTGGCCTCCTGCACACTGCCGGCGCGTACGTAGGCGAAGGACTTCACGGGATCACGTCCTCCACCGCCTCGGCGATGCGCGGATAGGCGCCGCAGCGGCACAGGTTGCCGCTCAGCCGCTCCCGGATCTCCTCCCGGCCCAGGGGGACGGGCTCGCCCGAGGGCGTGGCCGGGTCCGTGACGTGCGAGGGGTGGCCGGCCGCCGCTTCGGCGAGGGCGCCGACGGCGGAGCAGATCTGGCCCGGGGTGCAGTAGCCGCACTGGAAGGCGTCACGTTCCAGGAAGGCCCGCTGGAGCGGGTGGAGCTCCTCGCCGTCACCGGCGAGCCCCTCCACGGTGGTGACCTCGCAGCCGTCCAGGGCGACGGCGAGCAGCAGGCAGCTGTTGACGCGCCTGCCGTCCACCAGGACCGTGCAGGCTCCGCACTGCCCGTGGTCGCAGCCCTTCTTGGCGCCGGTGAGACCGAGGTCCTCCCGCAGGAGGTCCAGCAGGACGCGGCGGTGGTCGACGGTGAGGGTGTGCGGTTTGCCGTTGACCCGCAGGGTGGTGTCCGAGTGATGGCGGTCCGCGGCGGCGGTGCGGTGCCCGCTGCCGTCGTGGGGCTGGCTTCCCATGGTGTCGGTGACCTTCCGGGACGGGCGTGCTGCTGTGCAGTCCGCGTATCCAGGAGACGCGGGACGACACGCGCGGCGTCCGGGTGTGCGGGAAACCGGGCCGGACGGCCGGTGTCCCCGGGAAGAGACGCCCCCTTAGGCTGCCGCCATGAGCGCTGAGAACGAACACGCGACCGACCCGGCGCGGGTGGTGCGGGATTCCTACGAGGCCCTCGCCGCCGTCGTGCGCCCCCTCGGCGACGAGGAGTCCTGGCTGCCGACCGACTGCACCGGCTGGGCCGTGCGCGACCTGCTGTTCCACCTGCTCGGCGACGCCCAGCGCGCCCTGGTCGCCCTGCACACCCCGGCCGCGGACCCGCCCGACCGGGACGCCGTCACCTACTGGCGGGACTGGGCGCCCGACCCGGCCGGAGCGGCGAACGGCCGCCGCTGGAACCGGGTCGGCGCGAGCATGTTCCTCGACTTCCGGCAATTGCGCGAGCTGTACCTGGAGACCGCGGCCGCCGCCGCCGAGGCCGCCGCCGGAACCCCGCCGGACAGGCCCGTCGCCACCCAGGGCCATGTGCTGCGGGCGGGTGACCTGATGCTCACCCTCGCCGTCGAGGCCACCGTCCACCACCTGGACCTGACCGCTCACCTGCCCGCCGCGCCCGGCCCGGCGCCGGCCGGCCTGGCCGCGGCCCGGGCCGCTCTCGACGGGCTGCTGGGCCGCCCCGTACCGGTGGACTGGAGCGACGAGCACTACGCCCGCGCCGCCACCGGCCGGGTCCCGCTGACGCGGGACGAGCGGCGGGCGCTGGGGCCGGACGCCGACCGGATCCCGCTGTTCGCCTGAGGAACCGCACCCCGTAGGCCAGGGCCCCGTCCGCTCAGCCGCGCTCCGTCCCCCGGGGCTTCGGGGACCGGTCGCCGCCGTCGTCCGTCGCGGCGGACGTGGCGGTCGCGTCCGCTCCGGCGGTCCCGAGGGGTGCCTCCGGGCCGCCGTCCGCTGCCGGGGAGGGCGCGGGCGGATCGCCGCCGTCGGCCCGCCGCGGGGCGGTGGCGGGCCGGTCCCCTCCGTCGCCCGTCCCGGCGGACCGGTCGCTTCCGTCGCCCGTTCCGGCGGACCGGTCGCTTCCGTCGCCCGTTCCGGCGGACCGGTCGCTTCCGTCGCCCGTCCCGGCGGGCCGCGGGACCAGGCCGTCCTCCTCGCCCGTGCCCGGCGACGGCAGCGCCCGGTCCGGCCCGCCCTCCGGACGGGAGGCGGACTCGGCACCCGCGGGGAAGGGGCGCAGTGTCCTCGCGGTCCCCTTGAGCCGCTCCAGGGTCCGGGTGAGCTGCCGCAGCGGGGACAGGGAGGGCTCCGCCGCCGGCTGCCGGGGCGGTGGAGTCCCGGCGGACTCCCGGTAGGCGGCCAGCGCCTCGTTGGCGCGTTCGGCCGCCTCCCGGTACAGGTCCCGGGACTTCGTCATCGCCTCCAGCGCCTCGGCGTACATGGCCACCAGCCTGCGCTCGCGGGCCAGCTCCTCCTCCAGGGTCAGCAGGTGCCACTCCTCGCGCAGCCCGGCCAGCGCCGCGTCACCGCCCTCCGGCAGCGGCCGGGGCAGGGCCGCGAACGCCGTCAGCGCCGCGATCAGCCCCGTGGGCTCGGAGCCGTCGAGGAAGACGCTGCGCACCGAGAAGGCCGCGGCCTCGTAGCCGGCCGGGACCGGCGTGCCGGGCAGCACCACGGCACCGCCCCGGGGCACCTGCACGCCGAACTCCTCCAGCGCCCAGTTCACCACCCGCAACTGCTGCGGGGCGGCGCGGTGCTCGATCACGCGGTGCCGCAGGCCCGGCGGCAGCCAGCGGACCAGCGCCTCGCGTCCCCGGTGGTCGGGGGTCATCGCCTCGTGGACGACGAAGTGGACGTTCCACGGGCTGCGCGCGGCGTTGCGCAGCACCCGGCGCACGTCCTTGTCGTCGTCGGGCAGCGGGTTGACCCCGCGCAGGCGCAGGCCGGTGGCGACATCGCGGTCCCAGGTGGCGTCCGGGTCGTCGGGCCAGAACATGGTGGCGGGGGAGGGCCACGCGGGGTCCCAGGGCTGTTCCGCCTCCGCGGCCAGCGTCCACTCCTGCCCGCCGGCCGAGGCGCGGGCCAGCGCGAGGCGGGCGCGGACGGTCACGTCCCCGGGGGCCCGCCAGCGGGCCTCGACGACGCGCTCGGGCGCGTCCTCGGCCTCCGGCAGCTCCAGGAAGTCGTCGATGTCCTGGCTGTCCTTCAGCCGCCGCAGCGTACGCAGGACGGAGTCTTCCGCGGCGGATCCCAGGTGGCGGCCGCGAGCCAGCCACAGCGTGGGCGGAGTCGCGGGGCGGACGGTCGGAGAGGTCGGCATGAGTCCATCTGTGAGCAGGGGGAACGGGTAGAGCCAGTATCGTCGCCGCAGCTCATCGGAGATCAACCGGGGGCGCCGACGACGGACGACGCTACGCCCGCGGGCGTACGTCATCACCACGCCACGCCAGGCGCCGCGGTGAACGCGGCACGAGCGTCACGACAAGGAGCGACCTGATGAAGCTGGATCTCGACGGACGGACCGCCCTGGTGACGGGTTCCTCCCAGGGCATCGGAGCGGCGATCGCCGCCGGACTGGCCCGCGCCGGTGCCCGCGTGGGCGTCAACGGGCGCGACGCGGACCGCCTCGAGCGCAGCGTCGGGAAGCTGCGGGCCGAGGTGCCGGACGGCGACTTCGTGGCCGTCGCCGCCGACCTGGGCACCGAGGAGGGCGCGGAGCAGGCCCTCGCGGCCCTGCCGGAGGCCGACATCCTCGTGAACAACCTCGGCATCTTCGGGGCCGCCCCCGCGCTGGAGATCGGCGACGACGAGTGGCGCCGCTACTTCGAGATCAACGTCCTGGCGGGCGTCCGGCTGACGCGCGCGTATCTGCCCCGGATGAGGGAGCGGGGGTGGGGGCGGGTGCTCTACATCGCGAGCGACTCGGCCGTCGTCATCCCGGCCGAGATGATCCATTACGGCATGTCCAAGACGGCGCTGCTCGCGGTCGCCCGCGGCTTCGCCAAGGAGGCGGCCGGCAGCGGCGTCACGGTGAACTCCGTCATCGCCGGGCCCACCCACACCGAGGGCGTGGAGGACTTCGTGTACCAGCTGGTCGACCGGGACCTGCCCTGGGAGGAGGCACAGCGCGTCTTCATGCGGGAGCACCGTCCGCAGTCGCTGCTCCAGCGGCTCATCGAGCCGGAGGAGATCGCCAACCTGGTGGTGTACCTCAGCTCGCCGCAGGCGTCCGCGACGACCGGCGCGGCCGTCCGCGTCGACGGCGGGTACATCGACTCGATCCTGCCCTAGCTGCGCGGGTCCGGACAGCACACCGCCCCGCAACCCGTTCCGGCGTGCGGGAGCACCTGCCGTCGGGGCGGAGGCCACAGCCCTGACGACGTCTGCCGGACCGGTCCTGGGACGCGGTGGGCCGTGCGCCGTGCGGAGGGCCGGTTCAGTCCCCGCCCCGGCGGGCCGCCGTGCGGATCGCCAGCTCGGCCCGGGCCAGATCGTCGACCAGGGCGCGGTCGCCGAGCCCCGGCACGCACACCACCTCGCCGGCGTCCAGGGCGGCCAGGGAGGCGTCGACGACCCGGTCCACGGGCATGCCGCCGTCCTCGTGCACGGACGGGTCCCGCCCAGGGACGGGCTGGTCACCTCGTGACCGGTGGAACTCGGTGGCGGTCAGCCCGGGGCACAGCACCTGGATGCGCAGCGGTGTGCCGGCCAGTTCGGCGGCGAGGGTGCGGGTGAAGGTGACGACATATCCCTTGGTGCCGCCGTACACCGCGCGTTCGGGAAGCGGATGCGGTGGCAGCGCGCCCGCGAAGGCCAGCAGCGAGGCCACGTTGACCACCGTGCCGCGGCCGCGCGCCAGCATGCCCGGGACGGCCGCCCGGGTGAGGGCGGTGACGGCGAGGACGTTGATGCCGAGGACCTTCGTCATGAGGTCCTCTTCGAGCTCGCCGAACGGGCCGTAGCCGTTGATCCCCGCGTTGTTGAGGAGGAAACCGATGTCGTCACCCGCCGCACGCCGGGTCACCCGCGCCAGGTCGCCGGGGTCGGACAGGTCGGCCACCAGGGTCTCCACCGTGGTCCCCGTCGCTTCGCGCAGTCGCTGCGCGAGGTCGTCGAGTCGTTGTGCCCTCCGGGCCACGAGGACGGTGTCCCACCCGGCGGCGGCCAGCCGCTGCGCGTAGGCCGCGCCGATGCCGGAGGAGGCCCCCGTCACCAGGGCCGTGCCATGTGGTGTGCTCACTTCTGCGTCGCCTTTCACGCTGCCGGGCGCGACCGGCGGCCGATCCGGCCGGCAGCCGCGGCCGGCGCCGTTGCCGTACCAGGGGGGAGCCCCCGAGAGGGTGCCCGCCGGCCGGCCCGTTCGGCCGCCGGTCCGGCCGCGCGGGCCCGGCCGGGAGCGCGCGGAAGCGGGCGGTGAGCGCGCGGCGGGCGCGCGGTGACGCGGAGCGGGGCGAGGCCCGGGACCCGGCCCCGGGCCTCGCCCCGCTACGTGTCGTCACCCTCGTGGGCGGCCTCTCCCTCGCGGGTGGGCTTCTCCTCGTCCTTGCGGGTGGGCCGGACCTCGCGGCCGCCGACGAGCCCGGTCACGCCGGACTCGTCGGGCGTCTCCTCGCCCGGAAGGGGCGTGCTGCGGCCCCCGGGCTGGCCGCCGCCGGTGGTGCCGTAGCCGCCGGGCACGCCGGGGACGCTGTCGGCGTCGGCCTGTTCCCGGGTGATGTGCCGGGTGGCGCGCACGTTGGCGTGCCGCTCCGGGTACGGGTAGCTGAACGGGCGGGCGCGGGCGCGCTCCTCCTCCGTCTGCTCCGTCTGCGCCTTGTCCTGCGGTTCTGGGGTCTTGCCGTCGGTCATGGCCTCCGCGTACCCACGGGGGACCGGGGCATGTGGGCTCACCCGTCCCGCTCCGCGCGCCGCCGGTCCTGGTCGTCCCAGGCGCGGGTGTCGCGGGGCTCGACGTACGGCTCGCTCTCGACCGGATGCCCGGCGTCGACGACCCGCTGCCGGGCCAGCTCCGCGTCGAACTCCAGGCCGAAGAGGATGGCGAGGTTGGTCACCCACAGCCAGACCAGGAAGACGATGACACCGGCCAGCGTCCCGTACGTCTTGTTGTACGAGCCGAAGTTCGCCACGTAGAACGCGAAACCGGCGGACGCGATCATCCAGACCACCAGGGCGAGGACACTGCCCGGCGTGATCCACTTGAAGCCGCGGACCCGGGCGTTGGGCGTGGCCCAGTACAGGATCGCGATCATGAGCACGACCAGCAGCACCAGGACCGGCCACTTGGCGATCGACCACACCGTCAGCGCGGTGTCGCCCACGCCCAGGGCGGTGCCCGCCTGCCGGGCCAGGCCGCCGGTGAAGACGACGATGAGCGCGCTGGCGACGGCGAGCACCAGCAGCACCACGGTCAGGGCCACGCGCAGCGGCAGCACCTTCCACACGGGCCGCCCCTCGGGTATGTCGTAGACCGCGTTGGCGGAGCGGATGAAGGCGGCCACATAGCCGGACGCGGACCAGATGGCGCCGGCCAGGCCGACCACCGCCAGCACCGAGCCCAGACCGGACCGGCTCTGCAACTGCCGCACCGCGTCGGAGATGATGTCGCGGGCCGAGCCGGGCGCGAGCTGCTGGAGGTTGTCCATGATCTGCTGGGTGGCGGACTGCCCGGCGACGCCGAGCAGCGAGACCAGCACCAGCAGGGCGGGAAAGAGCGACAGCACCCCGTAGTAGGTCAGGGCGGCGGCGCGATCGGTGAGCTCGTCGTCCTTGAACTCGGCCAGCACGCGGCGCAGCAGCGCCATCCAGGAGCGTTTGGGCAGCTCCGCGGGGGAGTCCGCGGCCCGCCGCTGCGTGGCGGTCCCCGGACCGTAGTCCTGGGGCTCGTCCCGCGCCCGCTCCCCGTGCGGCTCCCGGCCGCCGGAGGCCGTGCGCGCGTCGTCCTGCCTGGGGTCGTGCTTTCCGTGGTGGGGCAGATGAAGTCGGGCCATGGGGGCCGAGTAGCCCGCCCCGCCGTGTCCACGCCGGTCGAACCGGCGGCCGCGCCGGTGCGGCCGCCGCCCGGCCGTACCCCGGGGCCGGGTGCAGGGGGCACGGACGCCGGGACGTCCTGCGGCATGCCGGGGTCACCTGTGACGCGGCCCACGAAGCGGGCCGCCCCTTCCGGCGGGAGGTGCGCGCACCCGGGGGCGGGACTCCTCCAGGTGAGCGATGGTAATCAGACAAGCTGATGGATGCTCCTGACGTTTCCCCGCCGGGGGAGCCGTCTGCCGCTTTCCTCCGAGGCCGGACCCGGCCACGTCGGCCACCGGGTAGCAGGTCTGTGACCTGGGCACATGCCAGCGCAGGCACGCCTGCCGCGGTGGCTCGCGCGCCCCCGCGCACGAAGGCCGGGGGAGCGCCCCGCACCGCCGGCGGCCCCCTTCGCGGCGGCGCGATGTGACGGCGGGCGACCGTGCGGCCGCCGCGGCCTTGCGTGCTCCGGAACCCCGGCTTGAGCGCGACTCTACTCTTACGAGAGGGGAGGTATGGCTGGTGGGCTCGCTGCCGACCGCCGCCGGCCGGTGTCCCACGGCCCCCGGCCGGCTCCCCGCGGCAAAGCGGAATAACAGCTCCGGTCATGGCCTGTTTCATTTCCCGAGTCCTTGACCCTGCAATTCCGGCCTGGATACGTTCGATCACATGCACAGGCCATGTGCCCGTGCGGAAATCGCGGCAACGGGGCCGCCGAACGCCTGGAAAGCGAGCGGTTTTTTCGCGGGGCCCTGACGGCTGGCTCTCGCGGACGCCCGAACGTTCCGAGGGACGACCGGCACGGGGGAATGAAGCGAAGCCAGCGCTATGCAGCGATCCGGACCGCCGACGGGGTGAGGGGAACTGTGGACGTTGAACTTCTCGGGCATGTGGCGCTCAGGGTCGGCAACGACCGCCGGACGCCGAGCGCCCCCAAAGCGAGACAGGTCCTCGCCCTGTTGCTGGTCAACGCCAACCGGCTGGTCAGCACGGACGCACTCATCGAAGAGCTGTGGGCCGAGCGGCCGCCGCGCAGTGCGCTGAGCGCCCTGCAGACCTATGTCTTCCAACTGCGCCAGATGCTGGGCCGCATCCTCCCGGACGCGTGCCCGAAGGACATTCTGGTCACGACGCCGAACGGGTACGAATTCAGGGTCGCGCCGGACAACGTGGACCTACAGCGTTATGAACAGCATCGCATCGCCGGCCAGCAGGCATTCCAGGCGGGGGATAATTCGGCCGCCGTCGAACAGCTACGGGCTGCTCTGCATATTTTCGCGGCCCCGCCGCTGGCCGACGTGCGGCGCGGAATACACCTGGAGGCGGAAATCGTCCGGCTGGAGGAAAGCCGTATCGGCGTCCAGGAGACGAGGATCGAAGCGGAACTGGAGCTGGGGCGCCATCACGAGGTGCTCAGCGAACTGAGCGGGCTGGCCTCCCAGCGTCCGCAGCACGAGGGGTTCCACCGGCAGCTGATGCTCGCGCTCTACCGCTGCGGCAGACGCCCGCAGGCGTTGCGGGTCTTCAACCAGTTGCGGCAGTCACTCGTCACCGAGCTCGGGCTGGAGCCGTCCCGGGAGCTGCAGATGCTGCAACAGGCGATCCTGTCCGCCGACCCCCGGCTGGACGCCACCGGCCGGGCCCTCTTCCCGCGTGCGCCGCGCGATCCGGTGCCGCGGCGGCTGCAGTGGTCCGCCGCCAGCCCGTGGAAGGCGTGAGACGGGCGTCCGGCGGGAGCGAGGAGGCGAGGCGGGCCGCCGCGGCCCGCCTCACCGTCCCCGGCCGGTGCACGGGCGGCGCCTTCCTCAGTCCCCGGGGAGATCGTCGCGGCGTACCCGCCGGTGCCTGATGAGCCAACGGCCGTCCTGCCGGACCAGCACGTCCTCGCAGGTGCAGACGAACTCCAGCTCCGACCGCCCGCCGACCACGGTCCGGGTGATCAGGGCATAGGACTTCGCCACGAGCGTCGCGTCCGCCGCCCGCCGCAGCTCCAGGGTGCCGACGCAGTGACGGCGCCGGACGCCGTCCTCCTGAAGCCGCCGCGCGGCGTCCCGCGCGTTGCGGGCGATCTCCGCGCGCCCGCGCTGCGGCTCGGGGCGGGCGTTGGTGGCGAAGACCGCGTCCGCTACGAAGTCGCCGGTCCAGTCCGCCACCCGCCCCTCGTCCATGGCCCGCATATGGCGCCCGTAGAACTGCTGGATCTCGGCGAACAGCGCCGCGGACACCTCGGTCTCCTCCGGCTTGTGCGGGGCCTGTGTCAAGGCGATCCCCTCCACTCGTACGGCCATGCCTCCTGCCGTACCGACGGTGACCGCCGCCTCTCCAGGCCGGGTCAAGGGCCGGGCTCGGCCGGAGCAAGGCGCGAGAGCACCCCATGACGCCGTCTTGCTCGCCCCTGGAGCCGCCGGTGGTGCCCTGTCCGCGAAGAGCGGTGGCACCGGCCACCACCCGACGCGACGGAGGCCAGCAGATGGAACCCGCCCCCCAGGCCCTGACGGACCCCCTCGTCGACCCCGGCGGCCCGGACGCGGCGCCGCGGTGGCGGACCGTCGGAGAACTCCTCGGACAGGCCGCCTCCCGGTACGGCGACAGGGAATTCCTCCGGTGCCCCGACACGACGCTCGGCTTCGCCGACACCGACGTCCGCACCGGCCGGCTGGCACGGGCGCTGGCCGCCCAGGGAGTCCGGCCCGGGGACCGCGTAGCGATCATGATGGACAACGTCGCCGGCTGGCCGCTGAGCTGGTTCGCCGCCATCAAGGCCGGTGCCGTCACCGTGCCCGTCAACGTCCGCTACGGTGCCTCCGACCTCGCGCACGTGCTGCGGGACTCCCGGGCGGTGCTGGTGCTGGCCTCGGAGGGTTGCGCCCCGCTCGCGCGTGAGGTCGCGGACCGCGTCGGGCACCACTGCGCGGTCCGTACGCTGCGCGAACTGGAAGCCGCCGCCCCCGCCGGCCCGGCCACCGCCCCCCGGCCGGGCGCCGGCCCGGACGACATCGTCAACTTCCAGTACACCTCCGGCACCACCGGCTTCCCGAAGGCCTGCATGCTCAGCCACGACTACTGGCTGCGCACCGCGTGGGCGATCGCGGTCCGCTCCGGCCTCGGCCCCGGCGACGTCGTGCTGACCGCCCAGGCGTTCTCCTACGTCGACCCCCAGTGGAAAGCGGTGATGTGCCTGATGCGCGGGGTGCCGCTGGTGGTGCTGCCGAAGTTCTCGGCCTCCGGCTTCTGGCACTCCGTCCGCCACCACCGGGCGACCGTGACCTACGTGCTGGGCAGCATGCCCATGCTGCTGTACAAGCAGCCCCCGCAAGCCGGTGACCGCGACCACGCCATGCGCCTGGTGCTGTGCTCCGGCATCCCGCGCGACCTGCACCGGGCCTTCGAGCGACGCTGGGGCGCGCGCTGGCGCGAGGTCTACGGGTCCACCGAGAGTGGCCTGGACCTGATCATGCCGCCCGACGAGCCCGGCGCGGTCGGCACCGGCGCGATGGGGTATCCGCCGCCCGGCAAGCAGGTCGTCGTCGCCGACGAGCGCGGACGCCCGGTGCCGCCCGGCCGGACCGGCGAGATCCTGGTGCGGGGCAGGCCCCTGATGCGCGGCTACTGGAACGACCCGGAGAGCACCGAACGCGCCTTCCGCGGCGGCTGGTACCACACCGGGGACCTGGGACGGCGCGACACCGCCGGGCACATCCACCATGCCGGGCGGCTGAAGGAGATGATCCGGCGGGGCGGTGAGAACATCGCCCCGGCCGAGGTGGAGAGCGTCCTGGAGGCACACCCGGCGGTCCTGGCGGCCGCCGTCATCGGCATCCCCGACGAGCTCTTCGGCGAGCTGCCCAAGGCGTTCGTACGTCTGCGCCCCGGCTACCGGCCCACCGAGGCCACGGCCCGCAGCGTCCTGGCGCACACCCGCCGCCAGCTCGCCCGGTTCAAGGTGCCCGCCTTCCTGGAGTTCACCGGCTCCTTCCCCCTGACCCCCTCGGCCCGCGTCCAGAAGCGCCGCCTCCTGCGGCCCGGCCCCGACCAGCGCAGCGGCACCTTCGACACGGCCGCGGACGGGTGGGCATGAGCGCCCCGGCCACGCCGCCGCCCGGCAGCGCTCCGCTGGAGGCCACCCTGGAGGCCGATGTCGCCGTCATCACCCTGAACCGTCCCGCCCGGCGCAACGCCCTCACCCGGAGCATGCGCCGCGACCTGGCCGCGCTGCTGCGGCACCACGGCGACGGCCACCGGGCCCGCGGCATCGTCGTCACCGGCCGGGGAGACGCCTTCTCCGCCGGGCTGGACCTGCGCGAAGCGGCCCGCGCACCGCTCGACCTGCCGGCCGAGATGGAGTCGTTCCACGACATCACCCGCGCCGCCCTGGCCGCCGAGGTCCCCGTCGTGGCCGCGCTCAACGGCGTCGCGGTCGGCGGCGCCGCGGAGATGGCCCTGAGCTTCGACGCCCGCCTCGCGGCCCCCGGCGCCGCCCTGGTGTGGCCGGAGAACGCCATCGGGCTCACCGTGTCCAACGCCGCCAGCCTGTTCCTGCCCCGCCTGGCCGGGCAGGCCCGGGCCACCGAGCTGGTCCTGGGCAGCGCCCGCGTCAGCGCCCCCGCGGCGCTCGGTCTCGGACTGCTGGACGCCGTCACCGAGCCGGAGGATCTCCTGCCCGCCGCCCGGCGGCTGATCCACCGCTGGACACCGTCCGGCTCGGCCACCGCCGCCCATCTGCGGCTCCTGCGCCCGGACATGGACGCGGTGGAGCGGGCCATGGCGCGCGAGACCGAGGCGGTACGGCGGGTGCAGGCGGCCGGCATCGCGCGGGCCGGCATCGAGGCGGTGTTGGCCCGTCGGCGATGACCGAGCCCCCCCGGCCGCCCCGCCGTGCCCGCGGCGCGCACCCGCCGCGGACGCCCACCGGCGGACCGCCGTCCCGGCCGGCGGTAGCGGGCCGTGCCGCGGCGAGCGGACCGGGAACGGGGACGCCGGTGTCCGGTCCGGGGGTTCACCCGGGGACCGGACACCGGCGCGTGGGGCAGGGCGTACGGGTCAGTCGGTCACCTCGACGACCAGCGCGGCGGCGGTGTCACCCGCCGCGCACCCGGTGAACAGCCCCAGCCCGCCGCCTCGGGCCCGCAGCACGTGCGCGAGCTCCGTCACCGCCCGCAGACCGGTCGGGCCCTGGGGGTGCCCGAAGACGAGGCTGCTGCCGCGGACGTTCATCGCGTCCAGCGCCACCCCCGTCTCCCGGGCGAAGTACAGGTCGTTCACGGCGAAGGGGTTGTGCGTGCCGATGGCGTCCATCGCGTCGAGCTCCAGCCCGGCGGCGTGCAGGGCCGCCCGCGCGGCCGGTACCAGGGCCCTGGGCATGCGGGCCGGTTCCACCCGGGCGAAGCCGGAGGCGACCAGGCGCACGACGGGGCCGTGCCCGGCGAGCTCCCGGGCTCCGCGGACGTCGGTCACCAGGGCCCCGGCGGTGCCGTCCGCCGGGTGGGTCTGCGCCGCCGCGGTGTGCGTGCCGCCCGGACGCGCCACCGGCAGCCGGGCCGCGCCCTCGGCGCTGACGGCCCGCACCCCTTCGTCGGCGGACAGCCGTACCCGCTCGCCGCCGTCCTGCCCGATCTCGACGCCGACCATGCAGGCGCGCTGGAAGGCGCGTTCGCCGGCGAGCGCGTCCGCGTACTGCTCGAAGCGCAGCACGGCGAGGGAGTCCAGGTCGCCGCGGGTGAACCCGCACTCCGCCGCGACGGCCTCGGCGGTGGCGAGCATGCTCCGCCCCGTGACCGGGTCCCGCGCGAAGCTGTCGCGCACCCAGTTCTCCCGCACCGGGCCGTGGTCCGGGCCGCCCGGCGTGGGCCAGGTCAGCTCCGGGCCGTTGCTGGTGCGGTCCGTGGCGACGACCAGGTGGGGACCCGCGCCGGTGCCCACGGACGCGGCGGCCTGGTGCAGGGCGGCGACCGAGGTCGCGCAGGCCTGGCTGAGCATCGGCCCGCCGACACCGGGCATGCCGAGACGGGCCGTCAGCGTGGTGGCACCGTAGAAGAGGGCGGGCTGCGGGACGGTCCAGCCCAGCACCAGACCCTCCACGACGGAGCGGTCGATGCCCCGCTCCCTGAGCGCCCGGTCGGTGACGGCGGCCGCCAGGTCGAGACTGGAGACGCGGGAGAGGGCGCCTCCCCACCGGGCGAAGGGGGAGGTCCACAGCGCGGTCAGCGGGACGGCGGCATCACGGTAGGCGACCCCGAAGGCCATGTCCCGCACCTCACCCGCGGGTGGCGCCGGCCGGGTCCGGACGGCCGGGCGCGCCGGGGCCCGGGGCCCGGGCCGCGAACAGCGCGACACTGCCCCGTACTTCGATCCAGTGGCCGGCGAAGTGCTCCTCCAGCGTCCGGTGCAGGCGGCGGACGCTGTCGTGCTGGTTGTGGAAGGAACCCTGCCGCTGATACAGCAGGTTGAAGCGCCGGGACAAGGCGGTGTGCTTCACGCCCTGCGACAGGACCGTGCTGCCGAAGAGCACGCCGCCGGGGGCGAGCACCTGCCGCAGATGCCGGAAGACGACCTGCTTGCCGCCCGGCGGCTCGGGCAGGCAGTGCAGGACGTAGTTGAAGGCGACGGAGGTGAACCCGTCACCGACGATGTCGGGCAGGGGTTCGAGGATGTCGGCCTGCACACAGCGCGGGCTGTGACGGCGCAGCCGGTGGGCGGTGAAGTGCAGCGGGTCCGGGTTGAGGTCGAGCAGGGTCAGCTCGACCGGGCCGGCCGGGAAGCGGCAGTGGTCGAGGTAGTAGCCCGACCCGGGCCCCACCTCCAGGTGCCGGGACGTGACCCACTCGTCGTAGTGGTCGAGGAGCCGCCGTTTCGGGCAGCGCCACAGCAGCCGGTTGGAGGCGTTCACCACCACGGCGTCGTACAGGCGCAGCCGCCGGTTCTCGTAGTAGGGCTGGCCCTCGAAGCCGAAGGCGGAGGACCCGGGTGATGCGTCGATGCTCATACGTGTGCCCTTCTCCCGGTCGGGGTCTCAGTAACTGCCCAGTCCGCCGCAGACGTTGAGCGCCTGGGCGGTCACCGAGGCGGCCGCCGGGCCGGCCAGGTAGCGGACCATCCCGGCCACCTCCTCGGGGGTGCAGTAGCGGCCCAGGGGGATCTTCGCCTCGAACTCGGCCAGGACCTCCTCCTCGCTGACGCCGTTGAGCTTGGCGTAGCCGGCGCGGATGTCGCGGGCCATGGGCGTCTCCACGTAACCGGGGCACACCGCGTTCACGGTCGGCCCTCCGGCCTGGGCGAACTCCTTGGCCAGTGCCTTGGTGAAGCCGATGACCCCGGCCTTGGCCGCCGAGTAGGGCGCGCCGTAGGGCACCCCCTGCTTGCCGCCGGTGGAGGCGATGTTGATGATCCGGCCGGCCGGCTGCTTGATGGCCTCGCTGGCCCGGATGACCTCCCGGGTCACCCAGAAGACACTGTTGAGGTTGGTCTCGATGACGTCCAGCCACAGCTCGTCGGGGATCGCCGCGGTCACGCCGCCGCCGCTGCGCCCGGCGTTGTTGACCAGGATCCGCGGCTCGCCGTGCTCCGTGACGCACTGCTCCACCATGGTCCGCACGGCGGCGCGGTCCCGGACGTCGCAGGCGTAGCCGGCCACGTCGAAGCGGTCGTTCTCCATCTTCAGCGAACGCAGTACGGTGTCCAGCTTTCCGGTGTCGCGGCCCGTGACGACGACCTTGAAGCCGTCCTGGAGCAGGGCCTGGGCGATCGCGAGACCGATTCCGCTGGTACCGCCCGTGACCAGGGCGACGCTGGGTGACGCGGTGGGTGCGGGCATGGCGAGGCATTCTCCCTTCGTCGGGGCGGCCGGGCGGGCCGGCCCGCAAGCGAGGCTTCCGGCCCCCGATGCAGAGCCGGTCCAGGCGCGGGCAAGGCGGCCCGGGCCGTGCGAGCAACGCGCTCTGGAGCGGAGGGTGAGCGCCTCTGCATCACCGCTGGAGCGGCACCCCCCAAGGTCTCCAGGTGTGAGCCGAGATGTTGTGATAACTGGCCTGAGCGTCCTCGCGCCCGGTTCCACGGACACCGAGGGCTTCTGGAAAATGATCACGGCGGGGCGCAGCGCGATCCGCCGGATCACCGCCTTCGACCCCGCCGCGTTCCGCTCCCAGGTGGCGGGAGAGATCGATCTCGACCCGCCGGCCCTGGGGTTCACCCGCCGGGAGACCCGGCGCCTGGACCGGGCCGGCCTGCTGGCCGTCGCCTGCGCCAGACGGGCCGTGCGGGAAGCCGGGATCGCCTCCGGCACGGACCTCGACCCGGGGCGCCTCGGCGT
This sequence comes from Streptomyces harenosi, assembly GCF_011008945.1. Lineage (GTDB taxonomy): Bacteria > Actinomycetota > Actinomycetes > Streptomycetales > Streptomycetaceae > Streptomyces > Streptomyces harenosi. The sequence continues at coordinate 11,819 of NZ_WYCT01000026.1, read as the reverse complement.
GAGCGTGGGCAACGCGGTGGGGTCCGCCACCAGCATCGAGAACGAGTACGTCGTCCTCTCCGACGAGGGCCGCCAGTGGCTGGTGGACCAGACGTACCGGTCACCGCACCTCTTCGACTACTTCGTGCCCGCCTCCCTCGCCCGCGAGACCGCCTGGGCGGTCGGCGCCGAAGGACCGGTGGGAGTCGTCTCGGCCGGCTGCACCTCCGGCATCGACGCCCTGGGCCACGCCTGCCGGCTCATCCGGGAAGGCAGCGCCGACGTGATGGTCGCGGGCGCCACCGACGCCCCCGTCACCCCGATCGCCGTGGCGTGCTTCGACGCCATCAAGGCCACCAGCCGCCGCAACGACGACCCGGAGGGCGCCCCCCGCCCCTTCGACCGCACCCGGGACGGCTTCGCCCTCGCCGAAGGCGCCGCCATGCTCGTCCTGGAGGACGGCGAGCACGCGCGACGGCGCGGCGCCGACGTCTACGGCGCCGTCACCGGCTACGCCGCGCATTCCAACGCCTACCACATGACCGGTCTGACCCGGGACGGCACCGAGATGGCGCGGGCCATCACCACCGCCCTGGACGAGGCGCGGATCGACCCCACCGCCGTGCGGTACGTCAACGCCCACGGCTCGGGGACCAGGCAGAACGACCTCCACGAGACCGAGGCGTTCAAGAAGGCCCTGGGCGCCCACGCCTACGACGTCCCCGTCAGCTCCATCAAGTCGATGATCGGGCACTCGCTCGGCGCGATCGGCGCCATCGAGGTCGCCGCCTGCGCGCTGGCCATCCGCCACGGCGTGGTGCCCCCCACCGCCAACCTCCACGAGCCCGACCCCGAGTGCGACCTGGACTACGTCCCGCTCGAAGCCCGCGAGCGCGACATCGACACCGTGCTGACCGTGGGCAGCGGCTTCGGCGGTTTCCAGAGCGCCATGGTCCTGCAGAAGTGGCGAGGAGGACGCGCATGAGCACCGACGTCGTGGTCACCGGGATCGGTGTCACCGCCCCCACCGGCCTGAGCGTCAAGGAGTACTGGGACGCCACCCTGGCCGGCACCGCCGGCATCGGCCCGCTCGCCGGGTACGACACCACCGGATACTCGGCCCGGCTGGCCGGGCAGATCACCGGCTTCGACGCCCGGGAGCACCTGCCCGGCCGGCTGCTGCCGCAGACCGACCGCGTCACCCGGCTCGCCCTGCTCGCCGCCGAACGGGCCCTGGACGACGCCCGGGCCGACATCGCCGAACTGGGCACCTACGCCTGCGGGGTGGTCACCTCCAACGCCACCGGCGGCTTCGAGTACTCCCACCGCGAGATGCAGCGCCTGTGGGCACAAGGCCCCGAGCACGTCAGCGTCTACCAGTGCTTCGCCTGGTTCTACGCCGTCAACACCGGCCAGATCTCCATCCGGCACGGGATGCGCGGCCCCGGCGGCGTCATCGTCGCCGAACAGGCCGGCGGCCTGGACGCGATCGGGCAGGCCCGCCGGACGATCGCGCACGGCCGCGGCCGCCTGATGCTCACCGGCGGCGTCGAATCCTCCTTCGACCCCTGGGGCTGGGTCTCCCACCTGGCCTCCGGCACCGTCAGCACCCGCACCGACCCCACCGCCGCCTACCTGCCCTTCGACCGGCGGGCCAACGGCTACGTACCCGGAGAGGGCGGCGCCCTCCTCGTCCTGGAGGACGCCGAGGCGGCACGCCGCCGCACCGGCCGCCGCCCCTACGGCAGGATCACCGGCTACGCGGCGACCTTCGACCCCGCACCCGGCACGGAGCGGCCCCCGGGGCTCCGGCGCGCCATCGAACTGGCCCTCGCGGACGCCGGGGTGGAGCCCGACGGCGTCGATCTGGTCGTCGCGGACGCGGCCGGGGTCGCCGAACTCGACGCCCGGGAAGCCGATGCGCTGCGCGCCGTCTTCGGCCCGTTCGGCGTGCCGGTCTGCGCGCCGAAGACCATGGTGGGCCGCCTGATGGCCGGGGGCGGACCGCTGGACGTGGTCTGCGCCCTCCTCGCCCTGCGGGACGGCGTCATCCCGCCGGCCGTCCATGTCACGGACGTCGTGGAGGACTACCGGATCGACCTCGTCCGCGACCGTCCGCGCCCCTGCCCGCTGTCCACCGCTCTCGTCCTCGCCCGCGGCGCCGGCGGCTTCAACTCGGCCGTCGTCGTGGAGCGGGTCCCCTGACCCGCCCCTGCAGGCACCGTCCACCCGACCAGAAGGGACCCACCAGCATGCTCAGCCTCGACCAGCTCCTGCAGATCCTCGGCGAGTGCTCCGGCGACGAGCAGGTCACCGCCCAGGGCGAGGACGTCCTCGACCGCGAGTTCGACGCACTCGGCTACGACTCCCTGGTCCTGCTGGAGACCTCCGCCCAGCTCAAGCACCGCCACGACATCGACATCCCCGAGGACGTCATCCGCGACCTGAAGACCCCGCGCGCCGTCCTGGAGTACGTCAACGTGCCCGCGAGCCGGGACTGAGGCGCGGGAGCCATCCGATGGACACCCCCGCACCGCACCACCCCCCGCCCGCCCGCCGGCTCGTCTTCACCTTCCCCGGGCAGGGCGCCCAGCACGCCCGTATGGCCGCCGGTCTCTACGGCACCTGCGAAGCCTTCACCGCCACGATGGACCACGCCTTCGCCCTGCTGCCCGGCGGGGCCGCCCTGCGGGAGGGCTGGCTGGCGCAGACCCCGCCGGCCCGCTTCGACGACATCACCTGTGCCCAGCCCCTGCTGTACGCCGTCGACGTCGCCCTGGGCACCATGCTCACCGGGGCCGGTCTGCGCCCCGACGCCCTGCTCGGCCACAGCGTGGGCGAACTCGCCGCCGCCACCCTCGCCGGGGTCTTCACCTTCGACGACGGCCTGCGCTATCTGTCCGAGTACGTCGCCGTCTACCGGCACGCGCCCCCCGGCGGCATGCTGGCCGTCGCCGCCGGCCCCGACGAGGTGGACGCGCATCTGCTGCCGGGCGTGGTCATCGGCGCGGTCAACGCGCCGCGCCAGGTGCTGCTGTCCGCCCCCGAACCGGCCCTGACCCGGATGGAGACCGCCCTGCGCCGCGCGGGCCTGACCTGCGCCCGGGCCCGCGCCGCGCAGCCCTTCCACCACCCGGTGATGCGCGACGTGGCCGCGGCCCGCGCCGGCGCCCTCACCCGTCTGCCGCTCAGGGCGCCGCACACCACCCTGTACTCGGCCCGCACCGGGCGGGAACTCGACGACGGCACCGCCACCGACTGGCGGTTCTGGCTCGGCCAGCCCGCCGAACCGGTCCTGTTCGGGCCCGCCCTGCGGCGCCTGCTGAGCGGCGGCCCCCATGTGCTGGTGGAGGCGGGCCCCGGACAGAGCCTGACCTCGCTGGCACGCCGCACGCCCGAGGTCGCCCGGGGCGACTCGGCGGCCGTCGCCCTGCTGCCCGCCCGCGCCGGCGCCCCGGAGGCCGACGTGGCATCCGTGCGCGCCGCCCTGGAGCGACTCGCCGCCCCGCACGGCCTCTCCCCGGCACCCTCGCCCCGCCTCTGAACCAGGCCGCCCACCCGCCGCGCGCCCGCCGGGCGCGGCACGAACACGCGCCCGGAGGGCGCCGCAGAAAGGGACAAGCATGCAGTTCCCCCAGCTCGACCCGTCCGACCTGGCCGCGTTCCGCGCGGCGTTCCGCGGGGAGTTGATCTGGCCGAGCGACCCCGACTACGACGAGGCCCGCCGCATCTGGAACGGCACCATCGACCGGCGTCCCGCGCTGATCGCCCGCTGCACCGGCACCCCGGACGTGGTGGCGGCGGTGAACTTCGCCCGCACCAGCGGCCTGCTGGTCGCGGTCCGCGGCGGGGGCCACAGCATGGCCGGGCACTCCGTGTGCGACGACGGCATCGTCATCGACCTGTCCTTGATGAACAGCGTCACGGTCAGCCGCCGCAGGCGCACCGCGCGGGCCCAGGGCGGCTGCCTGCTCGGCGCGTTCGACACGGCCACCCAGGCCCACATGCTCGCCACCCCCGCCGGTGTGGTCTCCCACACCGGGCTCGGGGGACTCGTCCTGGGCGGCGGCTTCGGCTGGCTGAGCCGCAAGTACGGGCTGTCCATCGACAACCTCACCTCCGTACGGCTGGTCACCGCGGACGGCGCCGTCCTGACCGCCGCCGAGACGGACAACCCCGACCTGTTCTGGGCCGTGCGGGGCGGCGGCGGCAACTTCGGCGTCGTCACCGAGTTCGAGTTCGCCCTGCACCGGGTCGGGCCGGTCCGCTTCGCCAGCACCTACTACACCCTGGACGAGGGCCCGCAGGTCATCCGGGCCTGGCGCGACCACATGGCCACCGCCCCCGACGAGCTGACCTGGGCGCTGTACCTGCGCCTTGCGCCACCGCTGCCCGAACTGCCCCCCGAGATGCACGGCAAGCCGATGATCTGCGCCATGAGCTGCTGGATCGGCGACCCCCACGAGGGCGACCGGCACCTGGAGTCGATCCTGCACGTCGGCAAGCCGCACGGCCTGACCAAGGCGACCCTGCCCTACCGGGCGCTGCAGGCGTACTCCTTCCCCGGCGCGGTGGTCCCCGACCGGATCTACACCAAGAGCGGCTACCTGGCCGGGCTGGACGACGACGTCATCGACACCGTCCTGGAGCACTCCGCGGGGATCGCGTCCCCCTTCACCCAGCTCGAACTGCTCTACCTCGGCGGCGCCGTCGCCCGCGTCCCCGAGGAGGCCACCGCCTACCCCAACCGCCGCACACCGTTCGTGATCAATCTGGCGTCCGCCTGGACGAAGCCCGGCGAGGACGCCCGCCACACCGCCTGGGCCCGCGACGGCTACCGGGCTCTGGCCGGCCATCTGTCCGGCGGTTACGTGAACTTCATGAACCCCGGGGAGAGCGACCGCACCAAGGACGCGTACGGCGCCAAGTACGCGCGGCTGCAGGAGGTCAAGGCCCGCTACGACCCGGCCAACCTCTTCCGGCTCAACCAGAACATCCCCCCGCGCACCACCTGACGCTCCGCCCCGCGCACCCGCTGCCCCGGCCCGGCCCACGCCGCGACCGGGGCAGCAGCGCACCCCGGCCGATCAGCTCCCCCCTCCCGAACAGGAGCCGGCATGACCGCCGACCACGTCAACCTCTCCACCCTCGTCGACCGCTGCCTCGAGGCCGGCCTGGGCGGCAAGGCCGCCCTGGTCAGCCACCGGGAGACCGTCGCCTACACCGAGTTGCACCGGCGGATGTGCGCGACGGGCCGGGCCCTGCGCGCGCTCGGCGTCCACCGCGAGCAGCGCGTCCTGCTCGTCCTCGACGACACCCCCGCCTTCTTCACCGCCTTCCTCGGCGCCTGCCGCATCGGCGCCGTCCCCGTCCCGCTCGACCCCCGCGCCACCGCCGACCAGGTGCGCTTCTGCGCCGAGGACAGCTACGCCACCGCCGCGGTGGTCCACGCCGACCGGTACCGGGAGCTGGCGCCCGTCCTGCGGGAGGCGGGCGTGACCGTGGTCTGCGCCGAGCCCGCCGACGACGGGGGAGCGCTGTGCCTGCCCGACCTGCTCGACGCCCACCAGGGCGGCCTGGACCCGGTCCGTACCCACGCGGAGGACCCCGCGTTCTGGCTCTACAGCTCCGGGACGACCGGACGGCCCAAGGGCGTCGTCCACCTGCACCGTGACGCGGACGCCGTCTGCCGCCACTACGCGGGCGGAGTCCTCGGGGCCACCTGGGAGGACGTCCACCTGTCCACCACCAAGGCCTTCCACGCCTACGGGCTGGGCAACAGCCTGCTCTTCCCGCTGTGGTCGGGCGGCACCACCGTGCTGCTGTCCGGCTTCCCCGCCCCGCACACCGTGCTGGAGACCATCGAACGCGCCCGCCCCACGCTGTTCTTCTCCGTGCCGGCCCTGTACAACGCCATGCCCCGCTCCCCGGGCGCCGCCGGCCGGGACCTGTCCTCCGTCCGGCTGTGCGTCTCGGCCGCGGAGGCACTCCCCGCGCACGTGTGGCACCGCTGGCACGACCTGTACGGGCTCACCATCCTCGACGGCGTGGGCTCCACGGAGATGCTGCACATCTACTGCACCAACACCCCCGGCGCCGTGCGCCCCGGCTCGTCCGGCCGGCCGGTGCCCGGCTATGAGATCAAGCTCGTCGGCCCGGACGGCGCCGAGGTCACGGGCGAGGGCGGCGGCGAGATGTACGTACGCGGCGGCAGCACGCCGGCCCAGTACTGGCACCGGGCGGAGCTGACCCGCTCGGTGCTGCACGGACCCTGGTACCGCACCGGCGACCGCTACCGCCGGGACGGGGACGGCTTCTACTGGTACGAGGGCCGGGCCGACGACATGCTGAAGATCTCCGGACTGTGGGTCGCCCCCACCGAGATCGAGACCTGTCTCCAGCAGCACCCGCGGGTGGCGGAGGCCGCGGTGGTCGCGGTGGACACCGAGCGGCTGGCGAGGATCAAGGCGTACGTCGTGCTGCGCGACGGCCAGCGGGGCAGCGACGCGCTGGCCCGGCAGTTGCGGCAGTGGTGCAGGGACCGGCTCCAGGGCCGCCACTACCCGCATCTCGTCGAGTTCGCCGCGCAGCTGCCCAGGACCACGACCGGCAAGATCCGGCGATCCGCCCTGCGCGGCCGGTCCGCCGAGGACACGCGCAGCGCGGCGGCCCGCGCCCGGTGAAGCGGGAGCGGACCGCCGCGGCGGGCGGGACCGGTGGGTGGCTCAGCCGGCCGCCGGGGCGGCGTTCGGGCTCACGTGCACCCCGGCGAGCCGCACCTCGCCGTCGGCGCGGCCGACGACGACCAGCGTGAACCGGAAGGCGCCGCTGGCGTCGGCGTCCCCGTTGACGCTCTCCTGCGTCTGGGCCGCCACCACCACCGCCGTCGGCCCGTAGGTCCGCACCCGCCGGTCGCTCAGCCGGAAGGACGCGTTGCGGACCGTCCCGGAGCTGTAGCGGGCGATCCACTGCGCGCGGCTGCGGACGAACCCGCGGGGGCCCACGCCCAGGAAGTCGTCGGCGAGCAGTTGCTCCAGCGCCGCCGGGTCGCCGTCCTCCTCGGCCCGGCGCCACCGCTCCACGAAGTCGGTGACGGTCTGCTCGGACAGTGCGCTCGTCATCGCGATCCCTCGTCTCCTCGGCCTCTTCACCGCACCGTCACAGCACCGGCGCGGTGCCGGCGGCGGTCTCGGTCCCGGCCGCCGTCAGGTCCGCGGCCAGCCGCTCGAGGTAGGGGGTGAGGGTCTCGTCCCGGTCCAGGAACGGCACGACGGCGCGCGTGCGCTCGTACAGCGGGCGGGTGAAGGAGGACAGCTTGTCCGCGCCGCGGATGTCCACGGCCTGGCAGGCGCACAGCAGCTCGAAGGCGACCACGTAGGCGGCGTTGGCCACCACCTCCCTGGCCCGGCGGGCGGCGACGAACCCGAAGGAGACGATGTCCTGGAAGTCGCCCGTGGTGCTCAGCGACTGCACGGACATCGGCACGGTCAGGGTGCGGGTCTCCGCGGTGACCGAGGCGGTCATGAACTGGCCCCCCATCAGCCCCAGCCGCAGCCCCGGGTCCTCCCGGCACAGGAAGGCGGGCAGCCCGTTGCTGTTGCTCCTGTCCAGGAAGCGGTCCACGCGCCGGTTGGCCAGATTGGTCACCGTGGCCAGGGCGAGCGCCAGGTGGTCCATGGCCATGGCGACGTACTGGCCGTGGAAGTGGCCGTTGTGGAAGACCTCGGCCTCCTCCGGCAGCACGATCGGGTTGTCGTTGGAGGAGTTCAGCTCGTCCGCCAGGGTCGCCCCGATGCCCTGGAGGGCGTCGACCACGGGCCCCAGGATCTGGGGGGTGCAGCGGATGGAGTAGGCGTCCTCGATCGCCAGCGAGCCCGCCTTGGCCACCGTGCCCATCTCACCGGCGAGCGTCTGCTCGGTGTCGAGCTCGTTGACCGCCAGGCGGGAGTCGGCCAGCCCCTCCCACAGCCGCGCCGCCACCGCGCGCTGTCCGCGGTGCGGCTTGACGGCGTGCACGCGCGGGTCGAACGGCTTGGTCATCCCGGCCAGGCCCTCCACCGACAGCGCGGAGACCTGCTGGTAGCGCCGCACCAGCCGGCTCGCGGCGCCGTGCACCAGGGCGCCCAGACCCACCATGCCGGACGTGCCGTTGATCAGGGCCAGGCCGTCCTTGTAGCCCAGCTCCATCGGCTCGATCCCGGCCTCGGCGAGCGCCTGCCGTCCGGGCAGGGTGCGCCCGCCGAGCCGGGCCTTCCACTGTCCCGCGCACACCAGGGCGATCGCCGCCAGCGGCCCGAGGTCGCCGCTGGTGCCCAGTGAGCCCTTCTCCGGCACGCACGGCACGATGCCGGCGTTGTACACCTCCACCAGCCGCTCCAGGTTGGCCGGTGTGATCGCGGAGTTGCCGCGGGAGAGCGACACGATGCGGGAGAGCATGACGGCCCGCACGGTGGTGTCGTCGAGGTACGCCCCGACGTTGGTGGCCACCGCGTTGATCAGGTTCTCCTGGAGGCGCCGGGCCTGGGCGACCGGGACCAGATGGTCGACGAAGCCGCCCATGCTCGTGTTGACCCCGTAGATGACCCGTTCCTCCTGCACGAACTTCTCCAGCACCTCGCGGGAGGCGCGGACACGGGCGCGGACCGGCTCGGACAGCTCCACCCGCGTGCGCCGGCGCGCCGCCGCTTCGAGCTGATCGAGCGTGACGGGCCTGTCGAGCTCAATGACGAAGGTCATGACGTTCCCTTTGCGGCCGGAGGATCGGTGGACTCGGGCGGCCGGCCCGGGTCGTCGGCCCGGGCCACCGCCCCTCACTCAAGCGCCCGTCGCTCCACGCCCGAGCAAGGCGGTCTTGAGCCCGGCCCAAGGTCGGCCCACGGCCACCCGCCCGTCCCGCCGGGTCCGGCCGGGGCACCGGCGCCCGCGTCGGCCGTCACGGCCCCGCTCCACCGCACAACTGCGCCGCCCGCGCAGCGGACCGGGCCGGGACGGCGGAACGCCACCGCCCGGGCGCGGTCACGGCGCCCGCGGCGCACCGGGGTCGTCGAAGAGGCGGTCGAGGTGATAGCGCATCACCTCCCGGGCCTCGGCCACCGACCGCTGGCCGACCAGGACGCTCGTCCCGACGCCGTGACTGAGACTCAGCAGCCGCGCGGCCTCGGCGGACACATCGCGGTCGGCCGCGATCTCGCCGGCCGCCCGGGCCTTGGCCAGTATCTCGGTGAGCTGTCGCTCCAGCCGGTGCGGGCCTTCGACGAAGGGCTGTCCGGCCAGCGCCGGATCGGTCATCGCCAGCACGGCATACGACGTCCACACCAGACGGAAGGTGTGGCCGGCCTCGTCGGCCGGCAGCGACTCGGCGACGAACGCCTCCAGGCACGCCCGCGCCGATCCCGGGTCCTCCAGGCCCGCCAGCCGTGCCGCCCACCGCTCGTGGCTCTGCCGCTCCAGATGCTCCAGGGCCGCGTGCACCAGTCCCGCCTTGGTGTCGAAGTAGTACTGCACCAGGTTCAGGGAGACACCCGCCTCGACCGCCACGGCCCGCATCGTCACCGCGTGCAGCCCTTCCCGTGCGGCCACCCTGACCAGAGCGTCGGCGATGTGCGCCCGGCGCTGTGCGTGGTCGACGCGTTTCGGCACCGTGACCCCTTCCCTGTCCGACCCGTTTTTATGGTACGGCTGTACGGTAAAGGCTCGCCGCGACGATGGGGAAGAGACATGGGACACCACCAGGCCCGCGCCACGGACGATTCGACGGACGCCGGGGGGCAGCGGGGCTCCGCACCGGCGCACGGGCACGCGGCGCTGCTGTGGCTGGCGTGCGCGGCGCAGTTCATGGTCGTGCTCGACGTGTCGGTGGTGAACGTGGCACTGCCGTCCATCCAGAGGGCGCTCGGCTTCGACGACGCCGGTCTGCAGTGGGTCGTGGGCGGTTACGCCCTGGTCTTCGCCGGTTTCCTGCTGCTCGGCGGGCGCCTGGCCGACCTGTACGGACGCCGGCGGGTCTTCCTGTGGGGGCTGGTGCTGTTCTCCGCCTCCAGCCTGGTGGGCGGGCTGGCGACCGGACCGGGGCTGCTGATCGCCATGCGGTCGGTGCAGGGCCTGGGCGCCGCGGTGCTGGCCCCCGCCACGCTGACCATCCTGACCACCGGCTTCGCCGAGGGGCCGGCGCGCACCAGGGCGCTGGCGATCTGGACGGCGGTCAGCTCCGCCGGCGGCGCGGCGGGCAACCTGATCGGCGGCGTGCTCGCCGACGCGCTGTCCTGGCGGTGGATCCTGCTGATCAACGTTCCCATCGGTGTCGTCGCCGTCCTGGCCGCCGTGCGCCTGCTGCCCGCCGGCCGTCCCGGCGCGGCCTCCGGGCGCCTCGACGTGCCCGGCGCGGTCCTCGCCACACTGGGCGTCACCGCGGTCGTCTACGGCGTCAACCAGGCGGGCACGCACGGCTGGAGCGGTCCGACCACGGTGGCGGGCCTGGCCGTGGGCGTCGTGGCGCTGGCCGCCTTCGCGGTGACGGAGGCCCGGTACGCCGCGGCCCCGCTGATGCCGCCGCGCCTGGTGCGGCTGCGCCCGGTCGCGGTGGGCAACGTGGTGATGCTGCTGACCGGGGCCTGCTTCATCCCCATGTGGTACTTCCTGTCGCTGTACATGCAGGACGTCCTGGGCTACGGGGCGCTGGCCTGCGGGCTCGGCTTCCTGCCGCACACCCTGGTCGGCGTCGCCGCCGCCCGCCTCGCCCCGGCCGTCATGCGGCGCACCGGCGCCCGCGCGCTGATCGTGCTCAGCGCCCTGCTCGCGGCGGCCGGCTTCCTGTGGCAGAGCGGCCTCGGCGACCACAGCGGTTACGTCGACGGCCTCCTCGGGCCCGCGATCGTCATGTCCGCCGGGATGGGCCTGCTCATCACCCCCATCACGACCACCGTGACCTCCGGCATCGCCGACCGGGACGCGGGCGCGGCCTCCGGCCTGATGAACACCACCCGCCAACTGGGCGGCGTGGTCGGGCTGGCCGCCCTGGTCACCCTCGCCACCGCCACCGCCACCGCCACCGCCGGGGACGGCGCGGACCTGTCCTACCGGACCGTCTTCACGGCCACGGCGGGGATCTGCGCCGCCGTCGCCGTCCTGGCCTGGGCACTGCCCGCCCCGCGTCCGGCCGGCCCCGCCGCGGCCGCCCCGGCGAGCCGTTCCGCCGGCTGAGGCTCCCGCGAACCGTTCCGCCGACTGATGCCCCGGCCCGTGGCAGCGCTTGCCGCCGGGCCCGGCCGGGGCGCCCCGCGCGTGGTGGGCGCGCCCCGGCTCCGGCGTGCACGCCCCGCCCCGGGTGCCCGGCCGGCTCGGCCCGCTCGCCGTCGCCGGGGCGGGTCTGCCGAGCCCGCCGGGTGCCCCGGCCGCTGTCCGCCTGCCGGCGGCAGGGCCCGTCCCGGCAGGGAAGCGGTGCCGAACGCGGGGTGCCGACCGGCTCGGCCGCCGCGGTCCCGGGCCGCAGCGGCGGGGCCGTGGCCCCGACGGGTGCGGCAGAGGGACCGGCGGCCTCCCGGGGACGACGGTGACCGGCGGGCCGGGGCGGGCGGCGGCGGGCGTCGGTCATCGCGGTGAACGCACCGCCGCGGCGGGTACCCGTCGGGCATGATCAGACCCGAACGTCCCGGTGGGCGGCGGCGGCGGGCCGATCGGCCGAGGCGCCGGGGCCGGGCAGCGGTCCCCGGCGGGCCGGGGCCGCCATGGCAGAGGGCCGGGCCGCGCCGACCGCTCCCCTCCGCCACGTTCACCGTCGTCCGCCGGCCCGACGGCAGGGCCGGGCCTGGCTCTTATACACATCTGACGCTGCCGACGAAGCT
>NZ_WYCT01000269.1 GCF_011008945.1 Streptomyces harenosi | reverse complement strand
AGATGTGTAGAAGAGACAGGGCCGGGAGATCGGCGGGTGACATGGGCGAGTGCGGCATGACCGTGGCCTTCCTCGGGACGACAGGGCGCTGCACCGGCTTCGGGGCGCGACGGGATCCTGCCCCGGGTCCGGACGGCCGGACGCGGCCGGCCGTCCGGGCCGCGCGGGGGCGCAGGCGGCTCGATCCGCCGCCCGGCGGGGGACGGTGGAGCTGGGCAGGACCACGACTGCTGAGGACAGGGCAACCTCTGAGCCAGAGTCACCCTAGGACCCGAACACAACCGAATCAATGACCGCGTCGGACTTTGTGTGGTCCTGTGAACACGGTGGGTTGCGGGGGCGGGTCGGTGCCGGGCGCGCGAGGACGCCGGTCCGGCCGGGAGACCGCGCGGCCTCACCGCCGGCCGCGGTCTCCTCGCGCGGTCAGCCGGTGACCGCGGCGAAGGCGGCGTGGGCCCGCGCGTCGAACAGGACGAACCGGACCTCCTCGACCGAGGTCCGCGTCTCCCGCACGGCCGTGACCGCGATGCGGGCGGCATCCTCCATCGGCCAGCGGTAGACGCCGGTGGAGAGGGCGGGGAAGGCCACCGTCCGCGCGCCGAGTTCGTCGGCGACTTGCAGCGACCGGCGGTAGCAGGAGGCGAGCAGGGCGGAGCGGTCCTCGGTGGGGCTGTACACGGGCCCCACCGTGTGGATCACCCAGCGGGCGTCGAGGTCGCCCGCGGTGGTGGCGACCGCCTGCCCCGTGGGCAGTCCCCCGCCGTACCGGGAGGCGCGCAGCGCGCGGCACTCGGCGAGGATGGCGGGCCCGCCGCGGCGGTGGATCGCGCCGTCGACGCCGCTTCCGCCCAGCAGGGAGGAGTTGGCCGCGTTGACGATCGCGTCGACGCTCTGGTCGGTGATGTCGCCCTGGACAAGGGTGAGGGTGGTCATGTCTGCCTGAGCCTCCGCCAGACGGCCTTGGCCGCGTTGTGCCCCGGCATGCCGTGGACCCCGGGGCCCGGCGGGGTGGCCGAGGAGCAGATGAAGACGGCCGGGTGCGGGGTCGCGTAGGGGAACAGGGAGAGCCTGGGGCGCAGCAGGGTCTGCAGGCCGCGGACCGCGCCGGAGGCGATGTCACCGCCGACGTAGTTGGCGTTGCGGGCGGCGAGTTCGGGCGGGCCGGCGGTCGCGCGGGCCAGGACGCGGTCGCGGAAGCCCGGTGCGAACCGCTCCAGTTGGCGTTCTACGGCGTCGGTGAGGTCCCCGCTCCAGCCGCTCGGGACATGGCCGTACGCCCAGAACACCTGCTTGCCGGCCGGGGCCCGGGTGGGGTCGGCGACGCTGGGCTGCACGGTGATGAGGAACGGCCGGTCGGGGGCGCGGCCCTCGTGGGAGGCGGCGCGCAGGGCGGCGCCGATCTCGGCGCTGTCGGCGCCGATCTGGACGGTGCCGGCCACCCGGGCCTCCGGCGCGGTCCAGGGGACCGGGCCGTCCAGCGCGTAGTCGATCTTGAAGACGCCGGGTCCGTACCGGTAGCCGTCGTAGTACCGGCCCAGGCCGGCGATCCGGGCCAGGGCGGTGGGCGAGGTGTCGAAGACGTAGGCGCGCGCGGGCGGCAGGTCGTCCAGGCGCTTGACCTCGTAGTCGGTGTGCACGGCACCGCCGAGGTCCGTCAGGTGGGCGGTGAGGGCGTCGGAGATGGCCTGGGAGCCGCCGCGGGCGACGGGCCAGCCGCGGGCGTGCGCGGCGAGGGCGAAGACCAGGCCGATGGCGCTGGTGGCGAGGGAACCGAGCGGGGCCATGACGTGGGCGACGAGCCCGGCCAGCAGGGTCCTGGCCTTCTCGTCGCGGAAGCGGCGCAGCAGCCAGGTCGACGGGGGCAGGCCGACCAGGCCGAAGCGGGCGAGGGTGACCGGGTCGCGGGGCAGCGCGGTGAGCGGCAGGGACATGAAGTCGCGGACGAGGGTGTCCCACCGGGGCAGGAAGGGCTCGACCAGTCTGCGGTAGGTGCCCGCGTCACGCGGGCCGAAGGAGGCGGCCGTCGCGCCGACCGACCGCGCCAGCACGGCGGCCGAACCGTCCGGGAACGGGTGCGCCATGGGCAGCTCGGCGTGCAGCCACCGCAGGCCGTAGCGCTCCAGGGGCAGGCCGCGGAAGGCGGGTGAGTTGACGGCGAGGGGGTGGGCCGCGGAGCACGGGTCGTGGCGGAAGCCGGGCAGGGTGAGCTCTTCGGTGCGGGCGCCGCCGCCGACGGTGGCGCGCGCCTCGAAGACGGCCACGGAGAAACCGCGCCGGGCCAGCTCCACGGCGGCGGTCAGCCCGTTCGGCCCCGCCCCCACCACGACCGCATCGAGCATCGACGGCACCTTCGGACTCCTTCGTCAGCCGATGGCCACTGGGGATCAGGATAGGCCGCGGCACCGGCGGTGCCCGGCCGCGGGTCCGGTCCCGGGACCGGCTCGGGCGGCGCGTCGGCCGCCGGGGCGGTCGGGGGCGGGCGGGTCCGGCCCCCGGGCGGTCGCGGGCGTCAGGCCGCGCCGCCGGAGAGCAGTGCCGCCACCTGCCGGGCCGTTGCGGCGTCGCGGGCGGCGGTGAACGGCAGGTCGTTGCCGCCCGTGATGCGGAAGGGCTCGCCGGTGCGGGTCAGATGGGTGCCGCCCGCCTCCTCCACGAGGAGCAGACCGGCCGCGTGGTCCCAGGCCGCCTCCCAGGAGAACGCGGTGGCGTCGGACTCACCGCGGGCGACGGCGAGGTACTCCAGTCCGGCCGAGCCGCAGGCGCGGGGGGCCACCCCCTTGGTCCACAGGCCGAGCAGGGCGCGCTTCTGCTCCGGCGTCGTGTAGTCCGGGTGCGAGGTGGCGACCCGCAGGTCACGGCCGGGCTCCGGCGGCCCGGCGTGCAGCCGCCCACCCTCCAGGAAGGCGCCCCGGCCGCGCAGCGCCGTGGCGAACTGCTCCCGGGCGGGCGCGTAGGTCCACGAGGCGAGCACCACACCGCGCAGCGCGAGCGCGACCAGCGTGCAGAACCCGCTCTCGCCGTGCACGAACTGCCGTGTCCCGTCGACCGGGTCCACGATCCACACCGGTGCCTCGCCCCGTATCGCCTCGTAGGTCGCGGGGTTGGCGTGCACCGCCTCCTCGCCGACGACGACGGAGCCGGGCAGGAGGGCGACGAGCTGCTCGGTGAGGTACTGCTCGGCCTTGCGGTCGGCGTCCGTCACCAGGTCGTGCGGCCCCGCCTTCTGGTCGACCTCGTGCGCGGCGAGCCGCCGCCAGCGGGGCATGATCTCCAGCGCGGCGGCCCGGCGGACGGTCTCCTCCACGTCGGAGGCGTGCCGGGCGAGGAACGCGTCGACGGTTTCGCTGTCTTGGATCATGACTCCATGAGAGCACGTGCCACTGACAATCCCCACCCGGGTGGTGTACTCCGGGCGGAACCGTCATGAACACGGGGTTCCGCGCCGCCCCGGGCGTCAGCGGCCCACCGCGTACCCCTGCATGCCCCTCGGGTTCGCGGCGGCCGACAGGATGCCCGTCTCCGGGTCCCGGGCGACGGCGCACAGCCGGCCCTCCGACCAGGGGTCGCCGACCGTGACGTCATGGCCGCGGCGCCGCAGTCCCTCGACGACGGCCGGGTCCGTGCGGGACTCGACGGTGACGCTGCCCGCCCGCATGCCGCGCGGGAAGAAGGAGCCGGGGAAGCTGTCGTTGTGCCAGTTCGGGGCGTCGATGGCGCCCTGGAGGTCCAGCCCCCCGCGCACCCGGTCGCGCAGCGCCACCGCGAGGAGGAAGTGGAGCTGCCACTGGTCCTGCTGGTCGCCGCCGGGCGTGCCGAACGCCATGAACGGGACGCCGTCGCGCAGCGCGATCGAGGGGGTCAGGGTGGTGCGCGGGCGGCGGCCCGGCGTGAGGGTGTTCGGCAGGCCCTCCTCCAGCCAGGCCATCTGGAGGCGGGTGCCGAGCGGGAAGCCGAGTTCCGGGACGACCGGGTTGGACTGCAGCCAGCCGCCGCTGGGCGTGGCGGCGACCATGTTGCCCCAGCGGTCGACGATGTCCAGGTGGCAGGTGTCGCCGCGGGTGCCGCCGTCCGGGGAGGGGGCCGGTTCGCCCGGCACCGGTGAGGCCGGTCCCTTGGCGACCGTGGGCTCCCCCACGCCCAGCGCGTCGAAACCGGCCCCCTCGGCGGCCGCCACGCGCGCGTGCGCCGCCAGCCGCGGCGGGCGCCCGCCGGGGCTGCCGGGCCGCAGCTCGCGGGAGGCCACGTCCCCGATCAGCGACCTGCGCCGGGCGTTGTACGCCTCCGAGAGCAGTTCCTCCACGGGCACCTCGGCGGCGTCGCCGTACCAGGCCTCCCGGTCGGCCATGGCGAGCTTGCAGCCCTCGATCAGCAGGTGCACGTACTCGGCGGAGCCGTAGGGCGGCAGCTCGGGCGGGAGCAGCGCGAGCTGCTGGAGGAGGACCGGACCCTGGCTCCAGGGGCCGGGCTTGCATATGGTCCAGCCGTTCCAGTCGTACGTCACCGGCGTCTCGTACGTCGCCGACCAGCCGGCGAGGTCGGCGGCGGTCAGGGTGCCGGTGTGCCGCTCGCCGCTGGTGTCCAGCGTGGGGCGCCCGGCCTGCCGTACCAGGGCCTCGGCGATGAAGCCGGTGCGCCACACCTCGCGGGCGGCCTCGATGCGCGCCTCGCGGTCCCCCGCCCCGGCGGTCTCGGCGAGGAGCCGCTTCCAGGTGGCGGCCAGGGCGGGGTTGCGGAACAGCTCGCCGGTACGGGGCGGCCGGCCGCCGGGCAGGTACACCTCCGCCGAGGAGGTCCACTCCGTCTCGAACAGCTCGCGCACCGTCTCGACGGTCTCGCCCACGCGCTCCACGGGCGCGTGCCCGTGCTCGGCGTATCCGATGGCGTACTTGAGCACGTCGGGGAGGGATCTGGTGCCGTGGTCGCGCAGCAGGAGCATCCAGGCGTCGAACGCGCCGGGCACGGCGGCGGCGAGCGGACCGGTGCCGGGTACGAGCTCCAGACCGAGCCCCCGGTAGTGGGCGGCCGTGGCGCCGGCCGGGGCGACGCCCTGGCCGCACACCACCCGGACCTCGCCGCCCGCCGGGGCGAGCAGGATCGGCACCTCGCCGGCCGGTCCGTTCAGGTGCGGCTCGACGACGTGCAGCACGAACGCGCCCGCCACGGCCGCGTCGCAGGCGTTGCCGCCGTCCTCCAGGACGGCCATCGCGGTCTGCGAGGCCAGCCAGTGCGTGGAGGACACCATGCCGAAGGTGCCCTGGAGGGTGGGACGGGTCGTGAACATGGGGCCTCTCACCTCGCTGTTTACGCGCGTCGGACGGTCGCATCTCCACTCAGGATCGGGCCTGGGGAGAATCTGGGGAGTTTGGGCCGGAACTCTCCTCCGCCCGCTCCCCCAGCAGGCTATCGATCGCCCTGCGCCCCTTCTTCCCCGCCTCCGGCATGAAGTGCGCGTAGTGATCGAGCGTGATGGTCGGCGATGAATGCCCCAACCACTTGGCGAGGGTGACGACCGACTCTCCTGCCTCCAGCACGAGGGATGCGTACGTGTGCCTCAACACATGGAACCCGTCCTTCGGCGCCGCTTGCCACTGCCAAGGTTTCGCCCCCTTGACACGCGGAGGGATGACACCTGCCCTGGCCAGGGCAGGCTTCCAGATCTCGGTGTTCCACGTGTTGGCTGCGATCGCGTTCCCGTACTTCGTTGTCAGTACGAGGCCGAACTTCTTCCGCTCCCTATCCGATTCAGGACCGCCCCAGGGAAGCTCGACCTTGACACCGGGGTATGCCCTGGCATGCTTCACCAACTCGTCGGCCACGGAACGCGGCATGTCCACAACGCGGGTTTTGCCACCCTTTGGAAGCGTAAAGTACTTCCGGCCATTGACTATTTGCACCTGACGTCGGACGTGGAGGACTCCGCGCGCGTGGTCCACGTCCTCCATGCTCAGGCCAAACACTTCCCCCTGACGCAGACCGCACCCAAGCCCAAGAATTACCGCTATACGGTGCCTCTGGCTGATCTCATCACGCACGCTCCGTGCCAGCGCCTCAGGCCACGCCTCGCGACGCTCATCAGGCAGTTTCGGCCATCGGACCGACTTGGACCTCATCGGGTTCCGAGCAAGACGCTTGTCATCAACCGCTGTTTCCAGGACGCTCGACAGCGTCGAGAGGATGCTGCGGGCGTACTGCGGCGAGCACGAGGATTCGAGCCTGACTATGTAGGCACGAAGCTCGGCCGCAGACACCTCGTTCAGCGATACATCGCCCAGGTGCGGTATCACGTGTAGCCGAATCCGCTCATCGATGCCCTTGCGCGTCTTGGCCTCACCACGCACACCCGGCACCCAGTACCGCTCGACGTATTCAGCGAGCGTTATGGAGCCGTCCCGTGGATCGACGAACTCGCCGCGCTCCTGGTCGGTACTTGATCGCCGAAGCCACGCCTTGGCATCCTCCAAGGTGTCAAAGGATCGGTCTCGGACTCCGGGTATGCCGGCGACCTTGTATCGCTTGCCCTTGCCGTAGCGGGCGGTTCGCTCTCGTTTCCCGGTGACCGGGTCCTTCTTCTTCTTGATCCAGCGGTCTTCGATGTAGCCGGCCAGGGGAATCTCCTTTTCGAGGGGGGGTACAAACGGTGCTCAATGACGGACGGAAACGCTCAGCGGGTTCAGGGCCAGGTTGGAGCGGGAGTCGGCCTGCTCCTGTTCGCGGACCCAGGCATCGAGGGCTTCAACTCGGTACATGACGCGACCGCGGGGGCCCATGCGGAAGCTCGGCGGTCCCTGACGGCGGTGGCGCCAGACGTAGAGGGTGTGGTGTGAGAGGCCGAGGTAGTCGGCGGCGTCCTTCACCGTCAGGAAGGCCGTGAGTACGGCCGCGGAGGAAGCAGTGGAGGTAGACGAGGGTCGTGCAGGCATCTGGGGTTCTCTGTGAGGGACGGGAGGGGGGAGCCCGGCTGGGCGGAAACGCGTACTCCGCCCAGCCGTTGCCTGTCGTGAGGCAGGGAAGAATCGCGGAGATGCCGCGACCCGGAGTGCCGCTACGGACGCCGCGCGGTCGGAGTCGGCTGGCTCGGCAGGTCAGGAAGGGCCAAGGCAGCTTCGAGTCGATCCCAAGGGATTTCGTTCCGTGTCGGCTTGCGAAGGCAGTACGCGAAGCGTTCGGCGAGGCGAGGAGCACTCATTCCGGCGCATTCGGCCACCGCAAGGATGTGCGCCGCCGTCTGGTCGCTGTTCTTCAGCCACGCCGCGATGCGTGCGTCACGGAGTGCCGAGACATGCCTGCCGAGCGGCGAGTCGAGTTCATGCGCTTGCAGAACGGCCGCTGTCGCTTGCCGCCAGACCTTCCGGTAAACCTCGGCGGTCAGCGGCCGTCCATCGTCGAGAGCGGATATCGCGTCCTCCGGGTGGAGATCGCGCCGGATGGTCTCCTCCGTCAGGATCGCCGCCAAGTCGCGGCAGAGGGGAACACGCCGTGCGGCGCCCGCGCGGTCCAAATGCTTCTCGCGGCGCTCTTGTGCCTGAGGATGGACCAGGAGCCAACTGGCGCCGTCTTCTGCGATTTCCACGTCTCGAACGCGCAGCGCCAGGGCTTCCTCTGGGCGCAGTGTCGCGAGAGCGATGGAGGCCAGGAAGGCGCGCAGAACGAGGCCGTCCTGCGGTTGTTCGCCAGCCCAGTCCAGGATCGCGAAGCACTGCCGATCGGAAAGATGAAACGTTCCTTCACTAACAACTGCGGCCACGGGAAAGCTCCTTGAAGTGAGGTGTGGAGATAGACACAGCCGTCCGGCCATGGCATGCACATCGCACGGCGACCGGACTTCTCCAATGGTCCGGCGGATCGCCGGTTTGGCTAACCGGCAATCGTCGGCTATGTTGCCCCGCTCACGCACACACTCTTCCGCGAGCTGATCTAGGTTCGCTTGCTTCGCCGCACGATTCCAGTCCCTGCCGGGATCAACATGTCTGCCGTCGGCGAACCACACGACAAACCGCCATGCTGGCGCCAGAATCGACCCATCGAGCAGTCGACCCTGAACGGACGGAAACGCCGGAACAGAGCAGGCGCCTTCTAAGCGCTTGGCCGCAGGTTCGAGTGCGAAAGCGCACTGACAAGGGCTGACGCTCGGCCCCGTGTCGATGTGGAGGACGTAGCCCCGATCCACCCCCGCTTGGCTACCTCCGGGAGCATCCCCGCGCTGACGGGGAGGACGTGGCGTAGCCGATGGCCGCCCCCGGATCACGCGGAAGACCCCCGCGCCGGCGGGGAGGACGTGCCGGTCGGGATCGACGGCGCGATCCTGGCCGGATCACCCCCGCGTCGGCGGGGAGGACGGGGTGACCTTGTAGCTGTCGCCTCGTACGATCGGATCACCCCCCGCGTCGGCGAGGAGGACCTGCCAGCCGTGGGTGACGATGATCCCGGGTGCGGATCACCCCCGCGTCGGCGGGGAGGACCACGGGTCCGGCGCCGTACCAGTCCGCTTCGCCGGATCACCCCCGCGTCGGCGGGGAGGACGCCTGGTGCTCGCCTTCCGGTCGCAGCGCCTGCGGATCACCCCCGCGTCGGCGGGGAAGACGTGACGGGCAGGGCGGGCGCGGTCGGCGTCCACGGATCACCCCCGCGTCGGCGGGGAGGACCGATCGCCCAGGGGCTGCGGCACGAGGGCTGCCGGATCACCCCCGCGTCGGCGGGGAAGACATCACGGCCGCCATCTCGTGGCCCTGGTTCGACGGATCACTCCCGCGTCGGCGGGGAAGACGGAAACGTGAGCCTCCATCTCGTACCCGTCCGCGGATCACCCCCGCGTCGGCGGGGAAGACGTCGCCGCGGACGCACTCATGCTGCGGATGATCGGATCACCCCCGCGTCGGCGGGGAAGACGACATCGTCGACCGCCCTCGATACCCCTCCCGCGGATCACCCCCGCGTCGGCGGGGAAGACCCGTAGATGCCCGCGATCTCCGTGCGGGTGAGCGGATCACCCCCGCGTCGGCGGGGAAGACCCATCACGTCCAGTTGGTACATGGGACTCACTCGGATCACCCCCGCGTCGGCGGGGAAGACGAGGACACGGCATTCGGCCCGTTCGGTAGCTGCGGATCACCCCCGCGTCGGCGGGGAAGACATCTTGTCGAAGGTGTCAGCTGGCGTCGGAGCCGGATCACCCGCGCGTCGGCGGGGAAGACAGGTACGTGAAGTAGATCCGCTTGGCGGTCTTCGGATCACCCCCGCGTCGGCGGGGAAGACGACCGACCGTCCGCGAGCCTGATCGCGACGTACGGATCACCCCCGCGTCGGCGGGGAAGACCCACCGTCGACTACATCGCAATGGGGAGCTGACGGATCACCCCCGCGTCGGCGGGGAAGACAGGACGCCGGTGTTGATGTTGACGGGGTCCTGCGGATCACCCCCGCGTCGGCGGGGAAAACGTTCTGATCGTTTCTGATCCCCCACCACAGGGCGGATCACCCCCGCGTCGGCGGGGAAAACCCTCCGCGAACCTGCCGCAGGGCCTCGTCCATGGGATCACCCCCGCGTCGGCGGGGAAAACTCGAACTCGCATACCCCGGGCCGGTGGAACGTCGGATCACCCCCGCGTCGGCGGGGAAAACGACCTGTTGCCTGTCCTGCCCACACCCCCAGACGGATCACCCCCGCGTCGGCGGGGAAAACACGACCGGCACACCCAGGAACAGATCGACTGGCGGATCACCCCCGCGTCGGCGGGGAAAACCGTTTCGCCCAGGCGGACGGCGGAACTGTCGACGGATCACCCCCGCGTCGGCGGGGAAAACGGTCGTGACGGTAGAAGAGGGAATCCCTGGGCCGGATCACCCCCGCGTCGGCGGGGAGGACGCGTTCCTGCGGATCGGCCGCGACAAGCTCGGCGGATCACCCCCGCGTCGGCGGGGAGGACCCTTTCTGACCTGCACCTCAAGAAAGGCTTTGCACTTTCTTTGCATTGCGGGGGACGCTGTGGCGTGACCTACAGGACTGCATGTCGTCACCTTATCG
>NZ_WYCT01000268.1 GCF_011008945.1 Streptomyces harenosi | reverse complement strand
GGCACTTGCCGGCGATGCGGGGCGGCACGGGCGCGGGGGCCGTACCGGCGGACAGCAGGACGTCCTCGCCGGGTTCCGTCCGGCTCTGCGGCTCCCACGGGTCGCCGCGCACGGTGTGGTGGCCGCCCTCGGCCATCCGCTCCCGCAGCCGCTCGGCCAGGGCCTGGAAGGACAGCTCCCGCCCGCTGTCCAGCAGGTCCGCGAGTTCGGCGGTGAACGGCGTCGGCGTGTGCGGGGCGCCCGCGTCGATCCGGTGGTTGGCCTGGACGCTCATCAGCAGCAGCACGCGCCGCTTGTCGCGGAACGTCTCCCAGATCCAGGCGGCGTTGCCCGCGAAGCAGCAGTCGAGCACGACGACGATCCGCCGGGCCGGGCTGGTGGCGAGGACGGTCAGCACGGTGGTGAACATCTCCGCGCCGGGGAAGACGGCGTGCCCGCCCGCCACGACGCGCGCGTTGCGCATCTGGAGGAACAGCTCGTCCCCCGCGCTGGGGATCGCCCCGTGCCCGGCGAAGTAGAGCAGCAGCAGTCCGTCGGCCTCCCGGGCGGTGGTGCCCAGCGTCCGGGAGAAGTCGTCGAGGGTGGGCGAGGGCAGCACGGCGATCTCGTGCTCGCCGAAGACCCCGCCGCGCCGCAGCGCCTCCCGCAGGCGGTGCACGTTGTGCTCGACGGCGGGCAGGTTCCCGGGCACGCCGTCGGGCGGCTGTGTGAGGTCGTACTCGGAGACCCCGACCAGCAGCGCCCGGTTCGCCTGCCCCCGTGGGTCGAAACCGGCCACCGGGTTACCTGTCGTCGAGGTTCACCGGCTCGACACGGCCCTCGGGAGGTTCGCCGTCCTCCACCTCGCGACGGTTGTCCCGCCATGCCTGCACGGCCTTCTTGACCTGGTCCAGCAGGTCCTGGAAGAGCACCGAGCCCGCGGCGCCGACCAGCGCCACCACGATCTCCATGCCGATGCCCATGGGGGCGCCGGTCTCATCGGCGCGGCTGCGCTCGTGGATGCGCAGCCGGCCCGTGCGGACCAGCTCCTCCAGCGGCTTCTCCCGCTCCAGCCATTTGTGCAGGGCACCGATGTCGCTCTCGCTCGCGGTCCCGTCCAGGCGGACCCGAATCCCCCGTGTGGTCACTCCGTCCCCCTCAGCCATGGCCCACCATGATGGCACCCGGGCCGCGCACAGGGGAGGGTTCGTACGCCGCGGTCCGGGGGCGTGCGCGGGCGCACGCGCCACAAGTGTCACTTCCGTCCCGGACGTGCGCCGGGGGACGTCAGACCTGGGCCTCCAACCGGCTGAGCTGCCGCCGCACATGGTCCAGCGCGCCCGCCCGGCGGCCGGGCACCCGGGCCCGCAACTCCACGAGTGCGGTGCCCAGTTCCCGTGCGCGGGCCGCGTCGCGGATCCGCCCCCACTGGTGGTGGGCCCGGTCGGCGGCGGCCTCGACGGCGGGCGCGTCGGGCGCCTGCCCGGCGCCGAGCCGGGCGGTGGCCACCGTGAGCCAGGTACGGCAGCTGCGCACCGGGTCCCCGGCGAGCATCGCCAGGTCCGCGCGGACCTCGGCCCAGTGCAGCGCCTCCTCCGAGGCCGTGCCGTAGGCCTGCCGGGCGGCCCGTTCGTGGTGCGCGGCCAGGGCATCGGCGTCGGCGTGCCGGCCCGCCTGGACGGCGGCGGCGATGACGGCGTGCGGATCGCTCGGCACGGGGCCCGGCGCGGTCAGCACCAGGCCGGGCGGCGGGCCCTCCGCGGCGGTGCGGGCCAGCGCCTGCTGGTGGAGCTGGTCCAGCGGGGGCCGGTGCCCGCTGCGCAGGATCGTCGCCAGGCTCTTCATGTACACGGGTGCGGCCACCGCCCGCCGGGACGGCGGCGGCGCGACGCGCCCGTACACGGCGTTGTTGCGGCCCGAGTCGAGCGGATGGGCGCCGAGCCACTCCCACGCCTCCTGGTCCGCGTGCAGGTCGAGCAGCAGGGTCGTCGCGCCGGGCGGGCGCAGCCGCAGCTCCTCCCGTATCCACTGCCAGGGCAGGGCGGTGTAGCGGACGGTGGCCGGGGTGGTGCGGGCCAGCGCGAGATGGGGCAGGCGCTGGCGGCGGTCGAGCTGGAGCTGCCCGGTGACGTAGACGGAGAGCGGGCCGGGGGCCGCCGCGGCGGCGCGCAGCCGGGTGAGCACCGCCTGCGGTTCCAGGGGGTCGGCCAGCTCGATGACGGTGGCGGTGTCCGTGCCGGACAGCACGGAGGGCGGCACGGCCGCGAGGACGGGCAGGACGGAGGCGGCGTCCACCAGGCGTCCCTTGCCCATGGGCGAGGCCGCGAGCAGCAGCACGGTTCCGGGCATGTCCTCCCCCTGTCGGTCACGTGACGATCACGTACGGCAGCACGGTAACCGGTGCGGCCGGGCCGGGGGGCCGCACGGCGGACGCTCACTCGTCCCGGGGGTGGGGCGGGCGCCGCACCGCGAACACCGTCGTGTCGTCGTCCAGGCGGCCCCCGCAGTGGCGCAGGGTGCCGTCGCGGACGTGGGCGGCCAGGCGGCGGGGCTCGGTGACGCCGGGGTCGGCGGCGACCGCGCGGGCCACCTCCTCGCGCAGCCGGTAGAAGCAGCCCTGCCGGTCGCGCGCCTCGGTGACCCCGTCCGTGACCAGCAGCAGCGTCTCCTCCGGGGCGAGGGGCAGGCGGCGCACGGTGGGACGGGCGGGCGCGAGTTCGCCCAGGCCCAGCGGCAGCCCGTCGCCGGCCGGGAGCTGCCGCACGCCGCCGGGACCCACCGCCAGCGGGGGTTCGTGGCCGAAGACGACGGCGTCCACGGTGCCGGGCGCGTCCTCGGGGAAGCCGAGCAGGACGGCGGTGGCGAACCGGTCGCCGTCGGCCTTCCGGCCCAGGGCGGCGGTGTGGCCGCGGTGGCGGACGATGCGGGTCTCCAGCCGCTCGGCGACCGTGGCCAGGTCGGGTTCGTGGTAGGCGGCCTCGCGGAAGGTGCCGAGCAGCGCCGCCGCGGCCTCCACCGCGCCGAGCCCCTTGCCCTGCACGTCCCCGAGGAGGACGCGGGTGCCGTGCGGGCCGGGCTGGATGTCGTAGAAGTCGCCGCCGACGCGGGCCTCGCTGTCCGAGGCGAGGTAGACACCGGCGTGCTCCAGGCCGCCCCAGCCCGGCGGCAGCGGGCGCAGCACGGTGCGGCGGGTGGTGTCGGCGATGTCCCGCATGTGCAGCATGCGCCGCTCGCCGCGCACCCGGATCACGCAGGCGGCGACGGCGAGGACGCTGCCGACGGTGACGAGGATGAAGTCGGGCAGGCCGGTCTGGTACTGGTGCGGCCAGGCGCTGTCCACGGTGACGTAGGCCAGCAGCGCGAGCACCGCGAAGACCGCCGTGCCCCACACCCCGCACAGCGCGGCGGCGATGCCGGGCACCAGCACGATCCAGGAGATGATCCGGAATTCGCCGGTGGTGTTGTAGTCGGCCACCGCGATGCCGACGAGCAGCAGCAGGGGCGGCACCCAGCCCATGCTCCGGCCGCGCAGCCGCATCAGCGGCTGGTTGCGGTACGCCGCCTCGTCACCGCCCCGGGCACGCGGCGGCGGGCCGGACGGCCACCACCGGCCGCCCGCCGGCCTCGGGACGTCACCACCCCTCACGCGCCCCAGCGAAACACGGTGCCGCCCGGCTCGCATCCGGGCGGCACCCGGCCCGGCCGCGGGGCGCCGCGCCCGCCGACTTGCCGCTCCCCCGCCCCCGGTGTGCGCTGGAAGACGAGGGTGGGGAGAGTGGAGCGAGAGGAGTGCCCTCATGACCTACGCGGCACCCGCGTCCGGCGGGACCAGCGGACGAGCCCTTCCCTCCGGCCGGCCGCCGGTCCGCACACCGGACGTCTTCGGTCCGGGCGTGCACGCCGCGGCGAGGTGGGCGGTGCCCGTCGTGCTCGGGCTGGTCTACGGCTACTGGGCCGCCGGCAACCGGCGCGGCGGCGGGCCCGTCACCGGCTGGAACCTGCTGTTCGGCTTCCTGACCGCGCTGGTGTTCGTGGTGCTGTACGCCGCCGTCCGCGCGGCGGCCCGGCGGCTGGCGCGCACCCCGCACGCCGCGCTGTGGGCCGCGTTCGCCGGCAGCGCGGTGGGGTTCCTCTACCGCCAGAGCGTGTCGGCCACCCTGCTGCGGTCCTGCGGCATCGGGCTGGCGGTCGGCCTGTCCCTGTTCCTCATGCTCTTCTACCGGTACTACACGCGGGAGGAAGTGGAGGAGCGCCCACCGACCGCCTGACCTCGCGCGGTCCGTCCCCCTCTGGCCCCGCACGGTCCGCCCGGCCCCGCACGGCCTGCCCGGCCCCGCACGGCCTGCCTGGCCCCGCGCGATCCGTCTGGCTCCGTCCGGCCCGCCTGAACGCGTCCGGTCCGCCTGTCCCCGTCCGGTCCGGAGGGGCCGGAGGGGCCGGAGGGGCCGGAGGGGCCGGAGAGCGCCCGTGCCGTCCCCCGCGCGGCGGACCGGGTACACCCGTCCGCCTGCCACCGCTGGCCGGGCCCGCCCCGCCGGGGCTTGGCTGGGAGGGTGTCCCCCCGTCCGCGCGATGTCCTGTCGGCCGTCCTGACCGCCCTGGCCTGCCTGCTCGTGCCCTGTGCCGCGGTGGCGGGCTGGGTGGTGTTCGGCCTGGCCGACACCGGCCGCTACACCGCCGCGATGGCGCCGCTCGCCGGCGACGAGCAGGTGCGGGAGGCGGTCGCCGACGCGATGGGGGACGGACTCGCCCGGGAGGCCGGCACCGGGCCCCACCCCGGTTCCATGGGCCCGTTCGTGCGGGACGCGGCCCGGTCGTTCACCCGGACCGAGGCGTTCCGCGCGGGCTGGGACACCGCGAACCGGGCCGTGCACGCCGCCGTCCTGCGCGCCCTGCGCGCCGAGCGGCCGGAGCACCGCCCGGTCACCGTCGACCTGGCCCGGGTCACCGTCCGCGTCAAGGAGGAACTGGCCCGCGACCACGTGCCGTTCGCCCACCGCATCCCCGTCCGGCACACCGAGATCACCGTACTGCCGGCCGCGCGGGCGGACCGGCTGAGGGAGGGCTACCGCATGCTCGACGTCGCGGCCCGCTGGCTGCCCTGCGCGGCCGTCGTCTTCGCCCTGGCCGGGATCGCCGCCGCCACCCGCCGCCGGCGCGCGATCACGGCCACCGGCCTCGGCACCGCCCTCGGCGGCGCGCTGCTCCTCCTCGCCGTCGCGGCCGGCCGCCGCCTCACCCTCACCGCTCTGCCCGGCCCGCCGCGCCGCCCGGCCGCGGGGGCCGTGTACGACGCCCTCACCACCACTCTGCGCACCGCCTCCTGGCTGCTGGTCGCCCTCGGGCTGGCCGTGGCCCTGGCCTCCTGGCTCACCGGCCGGCTCCCGCACCGCCGCACCCCCTCGCCCCCCGCCGGCACCCCGGCCGTGGCCGCCGCGCCGCGGTCCTCGCCAAGTTCGTCGTTGCCGCCGTGAGTTGGCCCTGCCTAGGGTCACGGCCATGGCACCTTTTCTCGCATACGAGGACCACGGCGGCACCGGTGATCCGGCCGCCGTCCCGCTCGTCCTCGTCCACGGCCACCCCTTCGACCGCACCATGTGGGCACCGCAGACCGAGGTCTTCGCCGCCTCCCGCCGGGTGATCGCACCCGATCTGCGGGGCTACGGCGCCTCCCCGCTCACCCCCGCCCTCACCGACTTCGGCGGCTTCGCCCGGGACATCGAGGCGCTGCTGGACGAGCTGGGGGTGGCCTCCTGCGTCCTGGCCGGGGTGTCGATGGGGGGCCAGATAGCGATGGAGTGCTACGGCCGCTTCCCCCACCGCGTCCGGGGCCTGGTGCTGTCCGACACCTCCCCCGTGGCGGAGACGCCCGAGGGCAGGGTCGCCCGCCACGCGATGGCGGACCGCCTGCTGCGCGAGGGGCTGCGCGGGTACGCCGACGAGGTGCTGGAGAAGATGGTCGCCCCGTACGCGGCCGCGGAGGTCAAGGCCCATGTGCACCGCATGATGACCGCCACCCGCCCGGAGGGCGCCGCGGCGGCCCTGCGCGCCCGCGCCGAACGCCCCGACTACCGCGAGCTGCTCTCCCGCGCCACGGTTCCGGCCCTGGTCGTCGTGGGCGCCGACGACACCTACACCCCGGTGCCCGGTGCCGAGGCCCTGCACGCGCTGCTTCCCGACTCGTCCCTGTGCGTCGTGGAGGGCGCCGCCCATCTGCCGAACCTGGAGCGGCCGGAGCGGTTCAACGCGGTCCTGGCGGAGTTCCTGGCCCGCGTCGACGCGCGGGCGTGAGGGGCGTGGGGGGAACGAGCGGGAGCGGGGGCGTGACCAGGCATGAGGGGACGTGAGACGGGCGTGCGGGAGGTGCGTCCGGCGGGTGTGCCGCGGTGGGCCGTCGTCGACGAGCCGGGCGGACGGCGGCCGCGGCGCGGCGGCGTGGGGTGCGCCGGGCTGCTGCTGGCCGCGGTGAGCGTGGTGGCCGGCTGCCGGGCGGCCGGCACCGACGGCATCACGCCGGTGCCGCAGTTGCTCGCCTTCCTGCCGTGGCTGCTGGTGCCGGCCGGCGCCGGGCTGCTGCTGGCGCTGTTCTCCCGCTGGTGGACCGGGACGGCGTGGGGCGTCCTGCTGCTCGGCCTGCTGGCCTGGCACATCGAGCCGTACGGCACCACCGGCGACCCCATCGGCCTTCCCGTGGCGGAGGTGCGGGTGCTGACCTCCAACCTCGAGTTCGGGCAGGGCACCGGCGCGCTGATCGAGGCGGTGCGCCGCGAGCGGCCGGACGTCGTCTTCGTCCAGGAGTGCCCGGCGCTGTGCGACGCGGCGCTGCGCGACCGTCTCGCGGAGGGCTACCCCCACCGCCGGGCCGTGGCGGGCGAAGGCCCCCGGGGCAGCGTCATCCTCAGCCGCTTCCCGCTCCGGGCCGCCGCGGGCATCCCCGCCACGATGGGCATGCCCGCCGCCGTCGCCGACGTGCGCGGGCACCCGGTACGGCTCCAGCTCGCCCATCCGATGCCCCCGCTGCCCGGCCGGACCGGTCTGTGGCGGGCGGAACTGGGCGCGGTGCGCGACGCCGCCGCCGCGGACACCCGCACCCCCACCGTGCTGGCGGGCGACTTCAACGCCACCCAGGACCACGCCGCCTTCCGCCGCGTCCTGGACACGGGGCTGCGCGACGCCGCCCGCCTGGCCGGCTCCCCCCGGGCGCCCACCTGGCCGTCGCCCACCACACCGGGGTTCGGCGCGCAGATCGACCATGTGCTGGTGTCGGAGGACTTCACCGTCCACGAGGCCCGCTTCCTCGACATCGCGGGCTCCGACCACCGCGCGGTGGTCGTGGGCCTCACCCTCCACGGCCGCGGCTGACCCGCGGGCGTACGACGACGGCGGCGCCGTACGACGACCATGGCGGCCGTAGGCGACGGCGGCACGTGCGACGGCCATGGCGGCCGTACGACGACGGCGGGACGTACGACCCGGCGCCCGTACGGCGACGGCGGCGCGCCGTCCCGGGCCGGTGGGCCGGGGAGCGGCGCGCCGCCGGGGCGCGCGGGGTGACCGCCGGGTCAGACGCCGATGTCGCGCCCGTCGGCGCGCCACACGGCCACGACCGCCGGGCGGACGATGGTGCCGGGCCCGTCGGGCCAGGTGCTGGCGGGCTCGTCCACGGAGGCTCCGTCGACCTCGCCCGGGTGCTGCACGGAGACCAGGACACGCCGGTCCTGGATGACCGGACCGCAGGTCTCCGCGCCCGTCGGGACGGTCAGGAACTGCTTCAGCTCACCGCGCCGGTCGCCCTTGACGGCGACGCCGAAGAGGCCGTCGTGGCTGCCGAGGGCGTTGCCGTCGGTGGACAGCCACAGGTTGCCGTGGGGGTCGAAGGCGACGTTGTCCGGGCAGGAGATCGGGCTGACGGCGTCCTTGGGGAAGCCCGCGAAGTACGTCGCCGGGTCCTGGGGGTCACCCGCGACGAGGAACAGCGACCAGGCGAACGACGTGCTCTCCGGCCGGTTCCAGCGCTCGGTCAGCTCCAGGACGTGGCCGTGCTTGTTGCCGGGGCGCGGGTTGGCCTCGTCGGGGCCCGCGTAACCGGCCTTGCCGCGGTTGGAGTTGTTGGTGAGGGCGACGTACACCTTGCCGGTGACGGGGGAGGGCTCGATGTCCTCGGGGCGGTCCATCTTGGTCGCGCCGACCTTGTCGCCGGCCAGGCGCGTGAAGACGCACACCTCCTCGGCGGTCATGCCCGGCACGTGCGAGACGGCGCCGTCGGCGGTGGCGGTCACCAGCGGGATCCACTGCCCGCTGCCGTCGAACTCGCCGTCGCCGGGCAGCGTGCCCGTGCCGTCGATCTCGATGGCCGGGGAGTCGCCGGTGAGCTTGGCGACGTACAGGGTCCCCTCGTCGAGCAGCGACAGGTTGTGCTCGCGCACCGCGCGGGAGGTGCCCTTCTTCATCCGCTTGCTGCCGACGAACTTGTAGAAGTAGTCGAACCGCTCGTCGTCACCCGAGTAGACGACCGGACGGCCGTCGTGGGTGAGCCGCACGGTCGCGGCCTCGTGCTTGAACCGGCCCAGGGCGGTGTGCTTGCGCGGCGTGGAGTGCGGGTCGTACGGGTCGAACTCGACGACGTACCCGAAGCGGTGCACCTCGTTCGGCTCCTGCGCGACGTCGAACCGCTTGTCGAACCGCTCCCACTTGCGCTCGGTGGCGCCGGTGCCGAGCCCGTACCGCTTGTCGGTCGCCCGGCTGCCGTTGGCGAAGTACTGGTTGAAGTTCTCCTCGCCGTGCAGCGTCGTGCCCCACGGGGTGGTGCCGCCGGAGCAGTTGTTGAGCGTGCCGAGCACCTTGGTGCCGGAGCGGTCGGCGGAGGTCTTCACCAGGTCGGACCCGGCGGCGGGCCCGGTGAGCCGGAACTCGGTGGTGGCGGTCACCCGCCGGTTGAGGTGGTGCCGGGTGACGGGCGTGAGCTTCCCGGTCCGGCGGTCCTCCTCCACGACCACGGCGGACAGCCCGTGCGCGGCCCAGGCGATCTCCACCTGCTCGCGCGTCGGGTTGTCGGGGTCGTACCCGCGGAACATGAGCACCTCGTCGGTGTACTCGTGGTTGGCGACGAGGAGTTGCCGGCCCCGCTCGCCGGGCAGCGGCAGCAGCGCGAGGAAGTCGTTGTTGTAGCCGAACTGCCCGGCCTGCGCCCGCGCGGTCTGCTTCTCCGGGTCGAAGGCGGGCGCGCCGCGGAGGATGGGCTCGCCCCAGCGGATGACCACGTTCTGGCGGTAGCCCTCCGGCACGACCACGGCGTCCCGCGTGTTGGGCGCCACCGGCGTGAACCGCAGTCCGCGCGCGCCCTTGTGCTTCCCACGCGCCGCGGCCTGCGCCGCCGGGGCGGCGTTCGCCTCGGGCGCCCCCGCAAGGGTGACCGTCCCGGCGCCCGCCGCGGCGACGGTGACGACGGCGGCGGCCCGCATCATCGAACGGCGGCTGAGCGCACCGGCGATGACATCGCCGACGTACTCGTTGGAGCTGGTGTTGGGCACCTCGTGGAAGCAGGCGTCACCACACCGGAAACGACAGGTCATGGCGGACCGTCCACCGGGATGCGACCCGGACGGCGTTCCGATCAGCGGCAGCAGCTTGCGCACGGTTGTTCTCCCCTGGGATGCCCTGAGATGCCCTTGGTGTCAGCGCGACCGTATGAGCACGTACGTGCGGGAAACGGGCGCCGGGATGAACAACGAGTGAACCCCCGACATCCGGAAGGAAGGCCGGGACCCAGCTTGACGAGACCGGGTTTTCGTGGCAGTCCCTGCCGGGCAACAAAAGCCGGGGCCGCTAACCTTACGTGTCCGTCCTGGCCAGGGATTGACGGGCTTCACCTCATGCGAAGGGTTGCGCACATGGGCATTCTCACTCTCCTGCGGAACGCGTTCGGCCGGTCACGCAAAGCGAAGACGGCCCAGGCGGAGGGTGCGGCGCCGCAGCCGCCCGCGCAGACCGCGCCCGAGCCGGCCCCGGAGGCGGCCCCGGACACGAGTCCGGAGGCGGCCCCCACCACGGCCGCCACCACGGGCGCCGAGGCGCCCCCCGCTCCGGAACCGAAGCTCCCGTCCCAGTCCGCGCCCCGGACCACCCCCGCCG
>NZ_WYCT01000267.1 GCF_011008945.1 Streptomyces harenosi | reverse complement strand
GGGCGGGCCCGGCGGGTCAGGAGAGGCGGGCCCGGCGGGTCGGGCCAGGTCACGGCCGCGACCGGCCGCGGTTACGTGCCGCGCGGCGCCAGCGCGGCCCACCGCACGGTGACCTCCCCCTGCCGCCAGCGCGCGGGACCGTCCGTCACCGGCCAGTCCGCCGTCAGGTCCCGCACCGTCCGGATCCAGCGCTGGCGGGCCCCGTAGGCGGCGTAGGGCGCGGCGGCGGCCCAGGCGCGGTCGAAGTCGCGCAGGAAGGCGTGCACGGGCTCACCGGGGACATTGCGGTGGATCAGCGCCTTCGGCAGCCGTTCGGCCAGGTCGGAGGGGCGGTCCAGGGAGCCCAGGCGGGTGGCGAAGGTGACCGTGCGGGGCCCCTCGGGGCCGAGCGCCACCCATACGTGCCGGCGCCCGATCTCGTCACAGGTCCCCTCGACCAGCAGTCCGCCCCGGGAGTGCGCCGTGGCGGGGGCGAGCCGCGCGCACAGGCGCTGCCAGACGGCGGCGACCTCGTGCTCGGCGTACTGGCGCAGCACGTTGGCCGCGCGGATCAGGTGCGGGCGCTGCGGGATCGGGATCTCGAAGCCGCCGTGCCGGAAGGCGAGGCCCTCGCGCGCGTACGGCCCGGCCGCCGCGACCCGCGCCGGGTCGATCTCGACGCCCACCACGCGCGCGCGGGGCGCCGCCGTCCGCAGGCGGCCCAGCAGCTCGACCGCGGTCCAGGGGGCCGCCCCGTACCCGAGGTCGACGGCGACGGGGTCGGCGGCGCGGCGCAGCTCGGCGCCGTGCGTGGCCGCGATCCAGCGGTCCATGCGGCGCAGCCGGTTCGGATTCGTCGTCCCGCGCGTGACCGTCCCCACGACGGGAGCCGCCCCGCCCGGGCGAAGCCGGGGGGAGCGGGGGAGGGCCGAGGCGCGGGAAGTCATGCGTACGAGGGTATGCGGGCGGCCGGAGCCGCCCCGCGCACCGTCCGGCGGCCGGTCGACCGACCGGCCGCCGGACGGTGACCGGTACTGGTACTCGGGCGTCCGGCGCCCGAGCCCGCATACGCGCCCGGCGCCCGGCGCCCGAGCGCACCCGCCCGTCCGACGCCCGAGCCCGCGCCCGCACCGGCACAGGCACCGACACCCGAGCCCGCGCACGCACCGGCACAGGCACCGACACCCGAGCCCGCGCCCGCACCGGCACAGGCACCGACACCCGAGCCCGCGCACGCACCGGCACCCGGGCCCACGCGCGGGGCGGCGCCGGCCGGAGCAAGGTGCCCTTGGCGGCACCCCGCAGCCCCCAGCACCCGCTCCATCGAACGGTTGAGCGAAATGCGGTAATACTTCGGCAAAGCCCCCGCACGGGGAATGGGAATGCGGCCTTCCGGCGTTCGCACCCCGTGGAGGGCGGCGCGTGTCCTCCGACCGGCATGCCCGCAGCGAGGAGGAACGCCACGTGAGCCAGTACGTCAGCAGGCTCGGGCGTCGCTCTCCGGCGGCTCCCTCCCGCCTCCGGCTGCACCGGCGGCCCCGCCGCGTCGCGATGCTCTCCGTGCACACGTCCCCGCTCCACCAGCCCGGCACCGGCGACGCGGGCGGCATGAACGTCTACATCGTGGAGCTCGCGCAGCGCCTGGCCGCGATCAACATCGAGGTCGAGATCTTCACGCGCGCGACCACCGCCGCGCTGCCCCCGGCCGTGGAGCTGTCCCCCGGCGTACTCGTCCGGCACGTCGACGCGGGCCCCTACGAGGGCCTGGCCAAGGAGGACCTCCCGGCCCAGCTCTGCGCCTTCACGCACGGCGTGATGCAGGCGTGGGCCGGACACCGCCCCGGCTACTACGACCTCGTCCACTCCCACTACTGGCTCTCCGGCCACGTCGGCTGGCTCGCCGCCCAGCGCTGGGGTGCGCCCCTGGTGCACGCCATGCACACCATGGCCAAGGTCAAGAACGCCAACCTGGCCGAGGGCGACACCCCCGAGC
The DNA here is from genome assembly GCF_011008945.1 of Streptomyces harenosi. Taxonomy (GTDB): domain Bacteria; phylum Actinomycetota; class Actinomycetes; order Streptomycetales; family Streptomycetaceae; genus Streptomyces; species Streptomyces harenosi. Next base: position 8,139 of record NZ_WYCT01000267.1, on the reverse strand, counting down.
CCGCCGCCCGGGTCATCGGCGAGACGCAGGTGGTCGCCGCCGCCGACCGGCTGATCGCCAACACCGCCGAAGAGGCCGACGAGCTGGTCCTGCACTACGCCGCCGACCCGGCCAAGGTCGCCGTGGTCCACCCGGGCGTGAACCTCGACCGCTTCCGCCCGGCCGACGGGCGCGCCGCCGCCCGCGCCCGCCTCGGCCTGCCGCAGGACGCGCTGATCCCGCTCTTCGCCGGCCGCATACAGCCCCTGAAGGCCCCGGACGTGCTGCTGCGCGCGGTGGCCGTCCTGCTCGACGAGCGCCCCGAGCTGCGCTCCCGCCTCGTCGTCCCCGTGGTCGGCGGCCCGAGCGGCTCCGGCCTCGCCAAGCCGGAAGGCCTGCAGAAGCTGGCGGCCCGCCTCGGCATCGCGGACGTCGTGCGGTTCCGCCCGCCGGTCGGGCAGGACCAGCTCGCGGACTGGTTCCGGGCCGCGTCGGTGCTCGTCATGCCGTCCTACAGCGAGTCGTTCGGGCTGGTCGCCATCGAGGCGCAGGCGGCCGGCACCCCGGTGCTCGCCGCCGCGGTCGGCGGGCTCCCCGTCGCGGTGCGCGACCGGACGACGGGCTTCCTCGTCCAGGGGCACGACCCCGCCGCCTACGCGCGCGTGCTGCGCGAGTTCGCCGACGACCCGGCGCTCACCCCCCGGATGGGCGAGGCCGCCGCCCGGCACGCCCGGTCCTTCGGCTGGGACACCGCCGCGGCGGCCACCGCCGACGTCTACACGGCCGCGATCACCTCCCATCGCCGTCGCGTACGCTCGCACCATGGCTGAGGCACAGGAAGCGGCGCAGCGGATCGTGGAGGGCGTCCTGAAGGACGCCGAGCTGGAGTGGGAGAGCCCCGAGCCCGGCAACTACGTCGTGCAGCTCCCGGGCACCCGCAAACTGTCGACGACCGTCTCCCTCATCCTGGGCCGCCACTCCCTCTCCCTCAACGCCTTCGTCGTGCGCCACCCCGACGAGAACGAGGCCGGCGTCCACCGCTGGCTGCTGGAGCGCAACCTCAAGCTGTACGGCGTGAGTTACGCCGTCGACCGGCACGGCGACGTCTATGTCACCGCCCGCCTGCCGCTCGCCTCGGTCACCCCCGAGGAGATCGACCGCCTCCTCGGCCAGGTGCTGGAGGCAGCCGACGGGGCGTTCAACACCCTCCTGGAGATGGGCTTCGCGAGCGCGATCCGCAAGGAGTACGCGTGGCGGGTGGCGCGCGGGGAGTCGACGCGCAACCTGGAGGCGTTCCGCCACCTCACCGAGCGCCCCGCCGACTGAGCGGAAGCGGTCCCGCAGCCCGAGCCCGGCCGGGAGCGCCAGACCGAGCCCGGCCGGGAGCGCCAGGCCGACCGAGCCGGGAGCGCCCCGCAGACCGAGCCCAGCCGGGACGCCAGCCCGAGCCCGGCCGGGAACGCCAGACCGGGCCCAGCCGGGAGCGCCAGGCCGACCGAGCCGGGTACGCGGCGCTGAGCGGGCCCGAAGCGCCCGGCAGACCGGACCCAGCCGGGAACGCCGGCCCGACCGCGCCGGAACCGCCCGGCCGGGGCGGAACCCGCCGCGCCGGCCGCCCGCCCGGTACGGGGCGCCGCGCGCGCCGCGTCCGTCAGCGCGTGGCGCCGGCCCGGTAACGGCCCGGCGGCACGCCCACCAGCCGCTTGAAGTGCCGGGTGAGATGCGCCTGGTCGTAGAAGCCGGTGGCGGCGGCCACCTCGGCGGGGCGGTGCCCCTCCAGCAGCAGCCGGCGGGCCCGCCCGACGCGCCGGGACATGAGGTACTGGTGCGGGGCGATGCCGTACGCGGTGCTGAACGCCCGTACCAGATGGGCGGGGTGCGCGTTCAGCAGCGCGGTGGCCTCCTCCAGCGCCAGCCCCTCGGTCACCCGGGCGTCCAGCAGCTCGCGCAGCCTGCGGGCGAGGGCGGGGTCCCGGCGCGGGGCGGGGCGGGACCGGTCCGGCCGCAGCGCGGCCCGCAGCCGCTCGCCGATCAGCGTCAGCCGGCTCGCCGCCTCCAGTTCGTCGCCGGGCCGGGTCAGCGCGGCGTGCACCTGCCCGACGCGCCGCCGCAGCACCGGATCGCGCAGGTCGGGACCGTCCACGGCCGGGCCGATCAGATCGTCGGCGAGGAAGGTGCCGTCCAGGTACAGCACCCGCTTGCGGAAGCCGCCCGCGGTGGCCGGGGCACCGTTGTGCGGAACGTGCGGGGGCAGCAGCGACACCGTGTCCAGCGGGGTGCCGTGCTCGTGCCGGTCCAGGTCGTAGCGGACGGCGCCCGCGTCCACGATCAGCAGCGTCCAGGCGTCGTGGACGTGCATCGGGTAGGCGTACTCGGTGAAGTGCGCGTGGAATACCTCCACGACGCCTGGGACGCGCGGTCGCCAGGCGGAGACGGTCGCGGCGCGCTGCCCGGTCATGCAAACAACGTACAAGACGCGGCCGCGCGCCGGTCGGCAGGCTGTCGGCATGAACGACGCAGCTCCCGACTCCCCGCCCGTCCGCTTCGACACGAAGATCGCCGTACTGCTCCGCGACGACCTGGAGACGTGGCAGCGCCTGAACGTCACCGCGTTCCTGGTCAGCGGCCTGGGCACGCGGATCCCCGAGGTGATCGGCGAGTCCTACGAGGACGCCGACGGCGTGCCGTACCTGCCGATGTTCCGCCAGCCGGTGCTGGTCTTCGAGGGCGGCAAGGAGATGCTGACGGCCGCCCACACGCGCGTGCTGTCCCGGGCCCTGCCCTGCGCGGTCTTCACCAGCGACCTGTTCGCCACCGGCAACGACCGCGACAACCGGGCGGCCGTCCGCGCGGTGCCGACCGGTGAGCTCGACCTGGTGGGGCTGGCGCTGTACGGCCCGAAGAACGGCGTGGACAAGGTGCTGAAGGGGGCGCGGATGCACCCGTAAGGCCGGGTGGGAGCCGGGCGGGGGAGGCCCGCCGGCGGCCGGGGCGGCCTCCCCCCTCGTGCCGTCGGCGGGCTCGCACCGCCCCGGCTCCTCGCCCCCGGTGCCGTCACCGGCCGCACACCGCCCCGGCGGCCCCGGACCCCGCGGACGGGGACCAGGGGTGCCACGGGACCGGCCGGTCAGGCACTCGTGTCCCGGGCGGAATCCCCGGCCGCTGCCGCAGCCGCTTCCCCCGCCGTCTTGCGGGCCGCGTCCCCGGCCGCCGGCCGGTCGGCCCGCCCCTCCGGCGTATCGGCCGCCCGCACGCCCTCCGGGACGCCGGCCGGCTGCTCGGCCGGTGCCTCGTCGGGCAGCCGGCGCATCAGGACCGCGTACCCGGCCCCGGCCGCCGTACCGATGACCGCGCACAGCCCCCACAGCCACGCCGCCCCGAACCGGTCGATGACGAAACCGGACATCACCGGGGCGACGAGGGCGGCGACGGACCAGGACATCGTGTACATGCCCTGGTAGCGCCCGCGCCCCCGCGCCGGGGAGAGGCGTACGACGAGCCCGGTCTGCGTCGGCGCGTTGACGATCTCGGCCAGCGTCCACACGCAGACGGTGAGCGCGAACACCCCCACGGACCCGGCGAACGCGGTCAGCCCGAAGCCGTACCCCGCCAGCAGCGAGGACACCACCAGCAGCCGCCGCGGGTCCCGGTGCTCGATGAACCGGGTGACCGGAATCTGCAACGCGACGATCAGCACGCCGTTGACGGCGATCGCCATGCCGAAGTCGGCGGGGGTGAACCCGGCCTCGCCCATGGCCACCGGCAGCCCCACGTACCCCTGCTGGAAGATCAGCGCGACGAGGAAGGACAGCCCGACGACGCTCATGAAGCGCCCGTCGCGCAGGACGGTGCCGAGCGACACCGGGGTGTCCGCGTCCCCGGCGGCCGCGGGGACCTCGGCGGGCCGGGACTCCGGCAGCTTCACGAAGACGAGGATCGCGCAGGCCAGCGTCATGCCCGCCTCGATCAGGAACCCGGCGAGATAGCTGAACTCGGCGATGAAGCCCGCCGCCATGGACGACACGGCGAAGCCGAGGTTGATGGCCCAGTAGTTCAGGGAGAAGGCGCGGATACGGTCCTCGGGCCGCACGATGTCCGCCATCATCGCCTGCACCGCCGGCCGGGAGGCGTTGGAGGCCATGCCCACCAGGAACGCCACGGCCGCGATGGCCACCGGGTCGCGCATGAACCCCAGCAGCGCCACCGAGACGGCCGTCGACGCCTGCGCCACCAGCAGCGTGGGCCGCCGCCCGAAGCGGTCCGTCATCACCCCGGCGCCCAGGGACGAGATCACCCCGCCCAGCCCGTGCAGGGCCGCGACCAGACCGGCGTAGGAGGCGGAGTAGCCGCGGTCCAGGGTCAGGTACAGCGCCATGAAGGTGGCGACGAAGGCACCGAGCCGGTTGACGAGCGTGCTGGTCCACAGCCACCAGAACTCGCGGGGCAGCCCGGAGACCGTCTCCCGGGCGGCGCGTCTCAGTGTGGCCAGTGGCATCGGGTCCCCCACGGATGGAAACGGGTGCGAGCAGCATCTGTAAGCGGCTCACCGGGCGCGCACATATTACGGAGCACGCTTGCCCGCAGGCCACTCGATTAACAGCCGCCGTCAACCGTCCCGGCCGCTGGGCAGCCGGGCGAAGGGGGGAATGCGTGGATTACGCTCTGAGGCATGGCCGACGCACCGTACAAGCTGATCCTCCTCCGCCACGGCGAGAGCGAGTGGAACGAGAAGAACCTGTTCACCGGCTGGGTGGACGTCAACCTCACCCCGAAGGGCGAGAAGGAGGCGACGCGCGGCGGCGAGCTGCTCAAGGACGCCGGTCTGCTCCCCGACGTGGTCCACACCTCCCTCCAGAAGCGCGCGATCCGCACCGCCCAGCTCGCGCTGGAGGCCGCCGACCGCCTCTGGATCCCGGTCCAGCGCTCCTGGCGCCTGAACGAGCGCCACTACGGCGCCCTCCAGGGCAAGGACAAGGCCCAGACGCTCGCCGAGTTCGGCGAGGAGCAGTTCATGCTGTGGCGCCGCTCCTACGACACCCCGCCGCCCCCGCTGGACCGCGACGCCGAGTACTCCCAGTTCTCCGACCCGCGCTACGCGACCCTCCCGCCCGAGCTGCGCCCGCAGACGGAGTGCCTGAAGGACGTCGTCGTCCGCATGCTGCCGTACTGGTTCGACAGCATCGTCCCCGACCTCCTCACCGGCCGCACGGTCCTGATCGCCGCCCACGGCAACAGCCTGCGCGCCCTGGTCAAGCACCTGGACGGCATCTCCGACGCCGACATCGCCGGCCTGAACATCCCCACCGGCATCCCGCTCTCCTACGAGCTCGACGCCGACTTCAAGCCGGTCAACCCCGGCGGCACCTACCTCGACCCGGAGGCCGCCGCAGCCGCCATCGAGGCAGTCAAGAACCAGGGCAAGAAGAAGTAACCGCCCACGCGTAAGCCCCCTGCCTGCGGGTTCTCCGCTGGTAGGGGGCTTGTTGTTGGGCTTGGGCCGCCTCTGGGCCGTCAGGGGCGACGGTTTTCAAGGCCGTGTACGGGTCGACGCTCCCAAAGCGTCGAGTGCACCCACAGCCGCGTGGATATGAGCCGGGCCGCGACGCAACCGTTCTCCCGCGCACCACCAGATCAGTCGCTCCTGTGCATCCTCCCTTGGATGCATGCCCAGGCCATGCTCGGGGCACAGGGGCCACGCCTGCCACAGAAGCTCCATGACGGTCTCCTGCGCGGCATCGGCAACGCTCGCCAGCGCAGAGGTAAGGCTGTCCTGCGAGTTCGAGTCCAGGCAATTGCCGTGCCACTCGCCGTTGGCCATGGCGACGTAGACGTTCTCCGGCTCATCCGCATCGTAGGACGGAAGGGCGAGCAGTTGCAGGGGTTCCAGCTGGGGAAGCGTCGCCGCCAGGTCCCGGTTCAGAAGGGCGAGAGCCTGGCCCCACACCGGGTACTCGCCCGGCGAGACGAGGCGAGGCTCAGGGGGGTCGAAAAGAGCGCACATGAGCACCATCCTCCGCCACGCCAGGGAGCCCTGATCGCTCAACAGCGTCGCCCCCCTGCAAAGACCGAGCAGCGGGTTTCCCGAGGCGCCCGCGGCAGCGGCCTGAGGACGACCGGACGACGACCCGAACGGGACCAGTGGACCGTCAACGTCGAGGAAAAGGAGAGGACGCTCCGTCGGTGGTGCCGTTGCCGGCATCGGGGGAGTGATCGGCAGAGCTGGGCTCAAGGCCGCCGGCGGAACGGGGCGAGGGTGGCGCGGACGAGGTCGGCGGCGCCCCAATCGGGGTCGAACTGGGCGATCACGGCCAGGTGCTGGCGCAGCTGAAGGATCGGCATCCGTTCGCGCCAGTCGCGGTCGAGCCCGGTCAGCTCGGCGTACCGCTCGAAGAACACCTGCGCCTCGGGCGGCGGCGCCGTCGTCCACAGGTGGGCCAGGTCGACCTCGGCCCATGTGTACGAGACGGCCGGATCGATCAGCGCGGGCCGTCCGTCGGGGGTGGCCATGACGTTCAGCGCCCACAGGTCGCCGTGGGTCAGGCACGCGGGCCTGACCGGCAGCAGCTCGGGCAGCCGGTCGCACAGCCGCTCCAGCGCCGCCCGGTCCGCGGCGTCGAGCGCCTCCCGGACGCGGGGCTCGCCGAGCCAGCGCAGCAGACGGTGCTGGGCGAAGAAGGCGAACCCGTCGTCGTCCCAGGTGTTCACCTGCCGGCGACGGCCCAGCCAGTTGTCCCGGTGCCACCCGAACCGGGGGGACCGCGTAGTGGTGTGCAGCCGGGCGAGCGTGTGCGCGAACTGCTCCCAGAAGGCCGGGGTGCCCGGCCGGGGCCGCAGCACCGACAGTACGAGCAGGTCGCGGTCGGCGAGGACGACCTCGGGCGTGGCGGCGCCGCCCGCCTCGCGCAGCACCGTGAGCCCTTCCGCCTCCGCGGCGAAGACATCGTCCGACGGCGGCTCGTCGAACGCCTTGACGAACACCGACGTGCCGTCCCGGCGGCGCGCGAGCCCCGCGGTCGCCGCGAGTCCCCCCGTGGCCGGCTCGACCGCGACGACGTCGGTCAGGCCGGCCGCGTGCAGGCGTTCGAGCAGGAAGGACGTCGTGTCTGTCACGCGTGTGCTCCTGTCTGCTGTCCGGGCCGGGGTTTCCGGTACGCCGAGGGAACCCGTAAGGTCCCCGCATGGTGACTGCGATCGTGCGTGAGTGGCGCGACGAGGAGGGGTGGGGCGTGCTCGACTCCCCGGAGACACCCGGCGGTTGCTGGGGGCACTTCTCCGACATTCAGATGGACGGCTTCCGCACCCTGTCGGCGGGGCAGCGGGTGGACCTCCAGTGGGAAGCCCCTGGCTTCCAGCAGGACGGGTACGACTACCGAGCGGTCAGCATCGTGCCTCGGCCGGCCTGACGTCGCCCCCATCCGACGTCAACGGCGGCAGACGGCCCGGTGGCCATGAGCGACGTCATCCCTCGCGGTGCTGAGCGAACACCCGCTGCTGCTCGTCCCGCCAGCTCCAGTCGTCCGGCCGGGAGAAGGGCAGGCTCCGGGCAAGGGCGGAGAACTGCTCGGACGGCTCCCGGCTGGCCTTGTTGACCACGATCGCGGAGAGCATCGGTGCTCGCCCGTCCTCGTTGCCGTGCAGGCAGACGTCCTTGAGCAGGTAGGTCATGACGCCGCGGTGCGGCGGGACGGAGCCGAAGCCCTGTTCCGCCAGCTCGGCGCTGAGTTCCCCGTACGTGATGGTACGGCCCTGCCGGGCCCGCTCCCGCAGGATTCCCACGGCCGCTTCGACCGCTGCCGGGTACTCCGGATCCTTGATCCTCATGGCCCCCCCATCGCTTGGACACTGCCCAGCCCGCACATCGTACCGGCCTGATTCCAAACGGTTTTGACGGAGACTCAGTAACGGTACGGGGGGCGGAAAGGCACGCGGCCGGTGCCGGCAGGGCTCGCTTCTGGCCATCGGCGAAGCCCGGCCGTCGGTTGGGTCCCGGGCCGTTCCCGGGCCGCCCCCGGACAGGACCGGGGAGGCAGCCGCACCGCGGAGCCGGGCACCTCGGATGCCGGCCGCGCGCTCGCGACCCCAGCCCGGGCCACTGACAAGGTTCTCGGGTGGCCTCGGCGGGCCGGTCCGTCATCGGTTCGGGCGGGGGCCGTGGGGGTG
>NZ_WYCT01000266.1 GCF_011008945.1 Streptomyces harenosi | reverse complement strand
GGCGGTCAGCTCCGCGATCTGCTGGAGCGTGGCCCCGATGTCCGACGTACGGGTCGTGGTCATCGACTGCACCGAGACGGGCGCGTCCCCGCCGACCGCCACGGACCCGACCTGGATCTGCCGGCTCTTGCGCCGCTCGGCGAGCTTGGTCGGAACGGACGGCATGCCGAGAGAAATCGCAGTCATCTGCTGTGCAACCCCAAGTCGTGGATCAAGGTCCGGTCCCGTCAGCGGGCGGGCTCCGGCCTTCGAGATTACGGCACGGGCCCGGGCGGGGGCACACCACGCCCGGCAAACCCCCTCCAACGGCGGGCGGCCCGGCGCAGTAGTGTGCCGGGCCGCCGTGAACGCGGGATGTCTAGGAGATTCTCACCGGATTCACCACGTCCGCGATCAGCACCAGCAGCGTGAAGCAGACGAAGATCCCGGCCACCACGTACGCCACCGGCATGAGCTTGGCGACGTCGAACGGGCCCGGGTCCGGGCGCCGCAGCAGCCGGGCCGTGTGGCGGCGCAGCGACTCCCACAGGGCGCCCGCGATGTGGCCGCCGTCGAGCGGGAGCAGCGGCAGCATGTTGAACAGGAACAGCGAGAGGTTGAAGCCGGCGACCAGCAGGATGAACATGGTGAGCTGCTGGGTCGGCGGGATGTCCAGGGTGGCGATCTCGCCGCCCACGCGGGCGGCGCCGACGACGCCCATCGGGGAGTCGGGCTCGCGCGGCCCGTCGCCGAAGGCCGCGTCCCACAGGGCGGGGATCTTGCCGGGCAGGGCGGCCAGGGAGTCGGCGGCCTCGGCGATCCGGTCGCCCATCCACGTCACGGACTCGCCGAAGTCCTGTTTGACGACGCCGGTGGCGGAGCTGAAGCCGAGGAAGCCGGCGGTGACGTACTCGCCCTCGACGATCTGCCCGGCGGCGTCCTTCTTGGCGACCTTGTTGGTGGCGATCTCCGCGTGCAGGGTCACCTCGCGGCCGTCGCGTTCGACGACGATGGCCACCTTCTCGCCGGGGTTGGCGCGGATGAGGTCGGACAGCTCGTCCCAGGTGTCGGTGCGGACGCCGTCGAAGGAGACGATCCTGTCGCGCGGTTCCAGGCCCGCGGCGGCGGCCGGGGAGGCCGGGTCGCTCTTCTTGCAGTCGTCGCGGTTCTCGGTCTGGGCGATGACGCACTGGGAGACGGAGGCGACGGTCGTGGTCTGCTGGGTGATGCCGAAGCCCATCAGAACGGTGAAGAACAGCGCCACCGCCAGGACCAGGTTCATGAACGGGCCCGCGAACATCACGACGACCCGTTTCCACGGGGCGCGCGTGTAGAACAGGCGCGTCTCGTCGCCCGGCTTCAGCTCCTCGTACGCCGCCGAGCGGGCGTCCTCGATCATGCCGCGCCACGGGGAGGTGGAGCGGGCCTCCAGCCGGCCGTCGGGGCCGGGCGGGAACATGCCGATCATGCGGATGTAGCCGCCGAAGGGGATGGCCTTGACGCCGTACTCGGTCTCGCCCTTCTTCCGCGACCAGAGGGTCGGGCCGAAGCCGACCATGTACTGCGGCACCCGGATGCCGAACATCTTCGCCGTGGAGAGGTGGCCCAGCTCGTGCCAGGCGATGGAGACGAGCAGGCCGACCGCGAAGACGACTATGCCGAGGATGAACATCAGGGTCGTCATGCACGGGCCTCCGCCGTCTGCGCCGCCAGTTCCCGGGCCCGGGCGCGCGCCCAGGCCTCCGCTTCGAGGACGTCCGCGACGGTGAGCGAGGTTCCCGCGCGCGGGGTGCCGTGCTCCTGCACGACCCGCGTGACGGTCTCCATGATCCCCAGATACGGCAGCGTGCCGGCCAGGAAGGCCTCCACGCACTCCTCGTTGGCCGCATTGAACACCGCCGGGGCGGTGCCCGCGAGCTCGCCGACGTGCCGGGCGAGGCCGACCGCGGGGAACGCCTCCTCGTCGAGCGGGAAGAACTCCCAGGTGGACGCCTTGCTCCAGTCGAAGGCGGGCGCGGCGTCCGGGACGCGTTCGGGCCAGCCCAGGCCGATGGCGATGGGGCCGCGCATGTCGGGGGGCGTCGCCTGGGCCAGGGTGGAGCCGTCGGTGAACTCCACCATCGAGTGGACGTAGGACTGCGGGTGCACGACGACCTCGATGCGGTCGAAGGGGATGTCGTACAGCAGGTGGGCCTCGATGACCTCCAGGCCCTTGTTGACCAGGGTCGCGGAGTTGATCGTGATCACCGGGCCCATGGCCCAGGTGGGGTGGGCGAGGGCGTCCTCGACGGTGACCCGGGCCAGCTCCTCCTTGCCGCGGCCGCGGAACGGGCCGCCGGAGGCGGTGACGACCAGCTTGCGGACGTCGGCGCGGGTGCCGCCGGCGAGCGCCTGGAAGAGGGCGGCGTGCTCGGAGTCGACCGGGATGATCTGCCCCGGCTTGGCGAGGGCCTTGACCAGCGGGCCGCCCACGATGAGCGACTCCTTGTTGGCGAGCGCGAGGGTGCGGCCCGCCTCCAGGGCGGCCAGGGTCGGAGCGAGACCGATGGAGCCGGTGATGCCGTTGAGGACCGTGTGGCAGTCGGAGGCGGCGACCTGGGTGGCCGCCTCGGGCCCGGCGAGGATCTCGGGGAGCGGCTCTCCGGTGCCGTAGCGGGCGGCGAGCGCCTCGCGCAGCTCCGGTACGACGTCCTCGCGGGCCACCGCGACGGTCCGCACCCGCAGCCGGTGCGCCTGCTCGGCGAGGAGGGCGACCCGGCCGCCGTTCGCGGACAGGCCGGTGACCGTGAACCGGTCCGGGTTGCGCAGCACGAGGTCGATGGCCTGGGTGCCGATCGACCCGGTGGAGCCGAGGATCACCACGTCCTTCGGGCCGTCGCCCGCCACCGGGTCGTAGACGAGGTGGGGGTCGGCGAGGGGGGCAGGGCTGTCGCTCATGCCCCCCATTGTGGCCGCTGCCGGCCCCCGGGAGGACAGCGCGTCCTCGGGCCGGCGGGCCGGTGCCGCCGGGCCCGCCCGCTCCCGGGCCGTTACGCGTCCGGCCGGGTGGTGGGCCGGGTTTTCTCGATCACCCTGCGTACGTCCTTGCCGGGGACCGGGGGCGGGCTGGTGCCGGCGATCCACGGGCCGTCGCCCGAGGGGTCCAGGACGCCGTCCTCCAGCCAGGTGTACGTGCCCGACAGCACGCCCGCGACGAGCGTGCGGTCGAGATCGTCGGTGTTGGTCCACAGCCGGCCGAAGAGTTCCCCGACGCGGACGCGGGCCTGGCGGCAGAAGGCGTCGGCCAGTTGGTACGCCTCACGGCCGTGGTCGCCGCGGGTGCGCAGGAGCTCGGCGCGGACGCAGGCGGCGCTCATCGCGAACAGCTCCGCCCCGATGTCGACGATCCGGCCGAGGAAGCCCTGCTTGGTCTCCATCCGGCCCTGCCAGCGGGACATGGCGTAGAAGGTGGAGCGGGCCAGCTTGCGGGCGGCGCGCTCGACGTAGCGCAGGTGCCCGGAGAGGTCGACCTCGTGCCGGAAGTCGCCGTACGAGGCCGGGAGCTGCCCGGCGCCCGCGACCAGCCTCGGCAGCCACCTGGCGTAGAAGACGCCCGCGTTCGCGCCCGCCCTCGCCTTCTCGGACAGCGTCGCCTGTGGGTCGATGAGGTCGCCGGCGACCGAGAGGTGGGCGTCGACGGCCTCGCGGGCGATCAGCAGGTGCATGATCTCGGTGGAGCCCTCGAAGATCCGGTTGATGCGCAGATCCCGCAGGACCTGCTCGGCGGGGACCGCGCGCTCGCCGCGCGCCGCGAGCGAGGCCGCCGTCTCGAAGCCGCGGCCGCCGCGGATCTGGACCAGGTGGTCGGCCATGAGCCAGGCCATCTCCGAGCCGTACAGCTTGGCGAGGGCCGCCTCGATGCGGATGTCGTTGCGGTCCTCGTCCGCCATCTGGGAGGACAGGTCGAGGACGGCCTCCAGGGCGAAGGTCGTCGCCGCGATGAACGCGATCTTCGAGCCGACCGCCTCGTGCAGCGCGACCGGTTTGCCCCACTGCTCGCGGGCCGCCGACCACTCGCGGGCGATCTTCAGGCACCACTTGCCGGCCCCGGCGCACATCGCGGGCAGGGAGAGGCGGCCGGTGTTCAGGGTGGTCAGGGCGATCTTCAGGCCGGCGCCCTCGGGGCCGATGCGGTGGGCGGCGGGGACCCGGACCCGGTGGAAGCGGGTGACGCCGTTCTCGATGCCGCGCAGGCCCATGAAGGCGTTGCGGTGCTCGACCGTGACGCCCTCGGAGGCGGCCTCGACGACGAAGGCGGTGATGCCGCCCGGGTGGCCCTCGGACGTGGGCACCCGGGCCATGACGACGAGCAGGTCGGCGACGACGCCGTTGGTGGTCCACAGCTTGACCCCGTCCAGGACGTAGTCGTCCCCGTCCGGGACGGCGGTGGTGGCCAGACGGGCGGGGTCGGAGCCCACGTCGGGCTCGGTCAGCAGGAAGGCGGAGATGTCCGTGCGGGCGCAGCGCGGCAGGAACCTCTCCTTCTGCTCCTGGGTGCCGAACCGCTTCAGCGGCTGCGGGACGCCGATGGACTGGTGGGCGGAGAGCAGCGCGCCGACCGCCGGGCTGACGGAACCGGCCAGGGCGAGGGCCTTGTTGTAGTAGACCTGGGTGAGGCCCAGGCCGCCGTACCTGGTGTCGATCTTCATGCCGAGGGCGCCGAGCTCCTTCAGCCCGTCGATCACCTCGTCGGGGATCCGCGCGTCGCGCTCGATCACGGCCGGGTCGATCTTCGTCTCGCAGAAGTCGCGCAGCTTGGCGAGGAACTCCTCGCCGCGCTGGACGTCCTCGTCGGCCGGGAGCGGGTGGGGGTGGATCAGGTCGAGGCGGAAGCGGCCGAGGAACAGCTCCTTGGCGAAGCTGGGCTTGCGCCAGTCCTGCTCGCGGGCCGCCTCCGCCACCCGGCGGGCCTCGCGTTCGGTGACGACGGGCCGGGAGGAAGGGGTGGGTGGTGCGGACATGAGGCTCACCTCGCCGCGCGTCGGGATCATCGGGGGCAGGTCCGCGGGGACCTTGCGGGTCCGCCGGCCCGCCGGAGGACCGGCATCACGGAGCTTGCGGACGTACGTCACGAGTTGGTGCTACCTGACCGTATGTACCTGATTCCGGGCGGCTCCACCAGACGCCGCGCGGCCGTTCGGCCGACGGCCCACCGGGCGCCGCGGGCCGGGCGCGCCCCCGCCCGGCGGGGTGCTCGGGCCGGGTGGCGGGAGAGAGTGTCGAAGCGCTTCGACGACCTATGGACTTCCAGACCCGCCGAAGCTACTGTCGAACCACCCTCGCCCACCCTGTCAGCCCCTGCGCATTGTCGAAGCGCTTCACACAGCTTGGAGAGCGGATGGTCACCCTCGCCGAGGTCGCCCAGCACGCCGGAGTCTCGGCGAGCACGGTGAGCTATGTCCTCAGCGGCAAGCGGTCCATCTCCGCGACCACCCGGCAGCGGGTCGAGGAGAGCATCCGGGAACTGGGCTACCACCCGAACGCCGGTGCCCGCGCGCTGGCCAGCAACCGGTCGAACATCATCGCGCTGATGATCCCGCTGCGCACGGACATCTACGTGCCGGTGATGATGGAGATCGCCGTGGCGGTCGCCACCACCGCGCGCACGCACGGGTACGACGTGCTGCTGCTCACCGGCGAGGAGGGCCCGGACGCGGTGCGCCGCGTCACCGGCAGCGGCCTCGCCGACGCGATGATCCTGATGGACGTCCAGCTCGACGACGAACGGCTGCCCCTGCTGCGCGGCACCGACCAGCCCTCGGCCCTGATCGGCCTGCCCGCCGACCCCTCGGGTCTGACCTGCGTCGACCTGGACTTCCGGGCGGCCGGGGCCTTGTGCCTGGGTCACCTGGCGGCGCTGGGCCACCGCGACATCGCCGTCATCGGCGAGGCGCCGGCGGTCTACGAGCGGCACACCGGCTTCGCCGAGCGCACCCTCGAGGGGCTGCGCGGCCGGGCGCGGGAGCTGGGGCTGCGGCTGCTGCACCGCCCGTGCGAGGGCGGGTACGACGCGATGGCCGTGACCCTCGCCCGCATCTTCGACGAGCGGCCGGGCACCACCGGGTTCGTGGTGCAGAACGAGTCGGCCGTCGAGCCGCTGCTCGCCCTGCTGCGCCAGCAGGGGCGGGCGGTGCCCGAGGACGTGTCGGTGGTCGCGATCTGCCCCGACCAGGTCGCCACCCAGGCCTCGGTGCGGCTGACGTCGGTCGCCGTCCCCGCGCAGGAGATGGGCCGGCGGGCGGTGGAGCACCTGGTCGCCAAGTTGGACGGGCGCGGCGGCGACGAGGTCGTGCTGCTCGCGCCCGAGCTCACGGTCCGGGCGAGCACGGGGCCCGCGCCGACCACCCCCTGACCCTGCCGGGCACCGCGGCCGCACCGCCGGGTGCCCGGTGCGGTGCCGGCCGCCGCACCCCCGCGCCGCCGGTCCCGGCGCCCCCGCGACCGGTCGCGCACCCCCTGCCGCCGGCTCCGCACCGCATCGCCGATCCCGCACGCACCGCCGATTCCCGCACCGCACCGCACCGCCGAACCCGCACGCACCGCCGGTTCCCCAGCGCACCACTGCTGCACACCGCACCACTGATTCCGCACCGCACCCCGCCCGGCCGCGCGCCGCACGCCACCCGGCCGGGCCGGTCCCGCCCGCCGGGGCACGTCCCTGTCTGCACCGTCCTCAGGAGCACTCCACGTGACTTTGCCCGCCGAGAACCAGACGCAGGTCAGCCTCGCCCAGTCCTCCCCCACCGTCGGCACGTTCCGTGAGCGGGACGGCGCGCTGGAGTGGAGCGGCCGTCAGGAGACCGTACGCATCGAGCCGTGGGGCCCGGACGCCGTCCGGGTCCGGGCCCGGCTCGGCGGACCGGTCCTCGAGGGGCTGCCGGGCGCCCTCCTCGACGACGCGCCGCCGACGGAGCACACCATGAAGATCGACGGCGGAGAAGGCCGGCTGACGGTCGGCGCGCTCACCGTCGTCGTCGACGCCGAGGGCCTGATCCGCTTCACCCGCACCGACGGCGGCGAGGAGCTGCTGGCCGAGGAGCGCGCCCACTTCTGGTGGCCGGGCCCCCGTCTGTACACGGCCGTCGGCAACGGCCACCACCGCCTGGAGCAGCGGTTCGCCGCCTACGACGACGAGAAGCTGTACGGCCTCGGCCAGCACCAGCACGGGCGGCTGGACCAGAAGGGCCTGGTGATCGATCTGGTGCAGCGCAACGCGGAGGTCGGCATCCCGGTGCTCACCTCCAGCCGCGGCTACACCCTGCTGTGGAACAACCCCGCGATCGGCCGGGTCGAGCTGGCGCACAACGGCACCCGCTGGGTGGCCGACTCCGCCCGCCAGATCGACTACTGGATCACCGCCGGCGACCCGGCCGGCGCGCAGCGCCGCTACAGCGCGGTGACGGGCCGCACGCCGATGCTGCCCGAGTGGGCGGCGGGCTTCTGGCAGTGCAAGCTGCGCTACCGCACCCAGGACGAACTCCTCGCGGTGGCCCGGGAGTACAAGCGCCGGGGCCTGCCGATCGACGCGATCGTCTGCGACTTCTTCCACTGGACGCACCTGGGCGAGTGGAAGTTCGACCCGAAGGAGTGGCCGGACCCGGCGGCGATGGTGCGCGAGCTGGACGAGCTCGGCATCAAGCTCGTCGTCTCCGTGTGGCCGTCGGTCTCCCCGCTGAGCGAGAACCACCCGGTGATGGAGCAGCGCGGCTACTTCATCGGCACCCAGTACGGCCCGATGGCCCACGCCGACTGGCCCGACAAGGAGGTGGCGTCCACGGTCCAGGTGGCCTTCTACGACGCCACCAACCCCGAGGCCCGCAGGTTCGTGTGGTCGCGGGTGAAGGAGAACTACCTCGATCCCTACGGCATCACGGCCTTCTGGCTGGACGCCTGCGAGCCGGAGCTGAAGCCCGGCTTCCCGGAGAACCTGCGCTACTGGGCGGGCCCCGGCCTGGAGGTGGGCAACCTGTACCCCGCCGAGAACTCCCGCGCCTTCTACGAGGGGCTGCGCGCGTCCGGCGAGGACGAGGTGATCACCCTCAACCGCTCGGCCTGGGCGGGCAGCCAGCGCTACGGCGCCGCGCTGTGGTCCGGCGACATCGGCACCGACTTCGCGACCCTGCGCCGCCAGATCGCGGCCGGGCTCAACACGGCCCTGTCCGGCATCCCCTGGTGGAACACGGACATCGGCGGCTTCCACGGCGGCGACCCGGACGACCCCGCCTACCGCGAGGTGATGATCCGCTGGTTCCAGTTCGGGGCGCTCTCCCCGCTGATGCGCCTGCACGGCTTCCGCGACCCGGGCATGCCGCTGGGCCCGGAGATGACCGGCGGCCCGAACGAGGTGTGGTCCTACGGCGAGGAGGCGTACCCCATCCTCGCCTCCTACCTGCGGCTGCGGGAACGCCTGAAGCCGTATGTGCTGCGGGCCATGCGCGAGGCCCACGAGGAGGGGCTGCCGGTGATGCGGCCGCTGTTCCTGGAGTTCCCCGGCGACCGGGCGGCCTGGTCGGTGGACGACGCCTACCTCTTCGGGCGGGACCTCCTCGTCGCCCCGGTGCTGACGGCGGGCGCGACGCAGCGCACGGCCTACCTGCCGGCGGGCGCGCGCTGGACGGACGCCTGGACCGGGCGGACGTACGAGGGCGGGGCGGCCGTGACGGTCGACGCCCCGCTGGAGCGGATCCCGCTGTTCCTGCGGGACGGGGCCGCGCTGCCGGTCGCGGAGTGAGCGTGAGGGGGGCCGGTCCCGGGCGGGACCGGCCCCCCTCGCGGTGGGTGGGGATCAGCTGCTGCTGACGGTCAGGTTGTTGGTGGTGAAGTCCAGTCCCCCGGCGGACGAGGTGATCTCGTAGCCGAACTGCACGTCCCCGATGGTCTCGTTGCCCATCCACCCCTTGGTGTTGATCCACTTCAGGATCGGCAGGATGTTCACCGTGCCGGAGGTGGAGTCGGAGGTGCGCAGGAAGGAGAAGACCTCGTTGGCGCCGTTGTTCCCCTTGTAGACGTTCCAGGTGTGCCCGCCGAGCGTGACGCTGCCCTGGGCGGTGCCGAGCGGGCCGACGGCGCCGTTGTGGTTGACCCACAGCATGATCTCGTAGTCGTAGTCGGTGTCCCAGATGTCGTACGACGTGTTGTACGCGCCGGACGGCGGGACGGTGACGTTGTAGCTGCTGGTGAGCGAGGCGAGCGAGCTGAGCGGCTTGTTGATCACCTTCTTGGCGTTGGGGTAGGACTTGATGCCGCCGGTGTTGGGGTGGTCGGCGCGCACGCCCCAGTTGGTGCCGGAGTTGGCCCAGATGCACTGGCTGCCGGCGCCCGAGCCCCAGATGTTGTTGTAGAGGATGTAGCCGTTCAGGGTCGTGTTGCCCCACTGGTCGCAGGAGTTCCAGACGGCGGCCTGGGCGGGGGCGGAGGCGAGGCCGACGGTGGCGCCGAGCGCCAGGGCCGGGGCCAGCAGGGCCTTGACGATCCTGTGCGGGGTGCGTGTTGCCATGGCGTCCCTTCCATGGGTGGGGGGAGTTGCGGGGAGTCACCGCGTCCGCAGTGTGAGGACGCGGTCCTCTCCGGCGACGAGGTCCAGCGGCTCGCTGCCGGAGGGGGTCGTGAGGGTGACGCGGAGGCTGCGGGTGGGGCGCAGCACCGCGGTGGCGCCGTGCGGGTTCCAGGTGAGGTCGAGCGTGGCCCCGAACCGGGTCCGCACCCCGCGCAGCGCGCCGCTCGGCAACGCCGCGGGCGGGGCGGGCAGCAGGACCAGCCGGCCGGGGGCCGACTGCACCAGCGCCTCGATCAGCACGGCGGGCAGGGTGTGCGCGGCGTCGGCGTTGTAGACGTCGCGGCGCGGGTAGTGCGCGCTCATCAGGGAGGCGTGGAAGTAGTCGCCGTCCAGGACCCGGCCGAGGGCGTGGCCGACGCGTTCGGCGTCCCGTAGTCGGGCCGCGATCAGGGCGTGGTGGAGGTGGCCGTGCGCGGAGTCGTTCTCGGCACCGCGCAGTTCCAGGGCTGGCTCTTATACACATCTGACGCTGCCGACGAAGCTAGAAGTGTAGAACTCGGTGGTCGCCGTATCATTAAAAAAAAAAAGAAAAGGAGGGAAAGTCAA
>NZ_WYCT01000265.1 GCF_011008945.1 Streptomyces harenosi | reverse complement strand
CAGCCCCGGACTCAATACCTGGAATCTACTATACGCACACTGTTTTTTTTTTTTCAAGCAAAAGACGGCATACGAGATTAGCGAGTGTCTCGTGGGCTCGGAGCTGTGTATAAGAGACAGCCCTCCAGGAAGGGCTCTCGCTCACCGCGGCGGGCCGGGGAGCGATGCTGCTGTGCCGCTCGAGCGCCGCCTACCACGGGGGCGGCCGCGCCTCGATCGCCTTCGTCCCCGTCGAGGGACTGCCCGGCTCCCTGCTGGGCCTGGTCCTGCCCCGCACCACCAGCACCCCCCAGGCCCGCGCCTTCGCCCAGACCCTCGAGGAAACCCTCGCCGCACCCTGCACGGCCTTCCCTGTCTAGGCTGACGCACATGGAGTCGATCCGGCAGCGGGCAGAGCACCTCGTGGAACAGGCAACGGCCGCCCTGGCCGCTCACGGCCTCCCGGCGCGCTTGGAGATCACAGCCGGCCAGGACACCTGCCTGATCGAGGTGGACCTCCCGGACGGTGACGGGTTCCAGGCCCGGATCGGCAGGGGCAGCGGCGACTGGGTCGGTGTCCTCGACCCGCACCAGGAAGACCTGACGGCAGCTCAGTGGCCGGGGTACGTGGTCACACGCGCACAAGGAGCCACGGCCGGTGAAGCGCTCGAGAAGGCGACCCTGTCGCCCGGGAAGGCGCGCTGGTGGCGCAGGACCGGATCGTGAGGTGAGGCGTGGGCGCCGTGACCGACGCGGCGCCCACGCCGGGTGGTAGGCCCGCGCTCACGCCGGCCCGGGCCCCGCGGACGCTCCTGGCCCCCGCCTGCGCCACGAACACCGCCCCCTTCCGGGTCCCGCGCCGTCATCGTCGGCCGCACCCCCCGGCCCGCCCTCGGCACACGGCCCCGGCGCAGCCGGAAAGCCGGCCGGGCGCGGCCGCACGGCCGCGCCCGGCCGCAGGGAGACGGCCTCCGCGCATCACGGATCCGCATCTCCCCCCGCAGGCCCTCCCGCAGCTCGGTAGCCTCGTCGGGCAGTCGCAAGGGGGAGATGTGAAGCACCCGAAGACGATCCTCACCGTCGTCACCGCGGCCGGCCTGATCGCCCTGACCACCCGCACAGCGGCACGGCGGAAGGCCGCAGCGGCCCCGCTGCCCGCCCCGGCGCCTGCCGTGCCCCAGGAGAGACCCGAAGGCCACTACGACGCACGCCGTGGCGCGGCCGGCTACGCCCCCGTCGTCGGAACGCTCGGCGCCCTGGCAGTCCCCGCGGTCATCGTCGTGTTCACGAATCCCCCCAAGGGGCCCGGCGCCGGCCAGGCCATCGCGTTCGCCGCAGGACTCCTCGTGGTCGCGATGATCGGCAGCATCGTCGCAGCCATCGCTCTCGCCGCGATCGGCGCGGAAAGCACCCTGACACCCAACCTCACGCCGGCGATCATGTACGCCGCTGTCGCCGTCGTCATCGCCCTCGTCGACATCGTCGCGGCGTTCGAGATCCTCGCCTCCCTCGCCCTGCCCCAAGCCCGGCCGATCCTGCTGCTGATCACCGCGGCGGTCGGATCCCTGGGCGTCTTCTTCACCGCCCTCGCCCTCGGCGACAGCCCGGCCACCCGCCCCACGCACGCGCCCGACCACCACACCTGGAAGAAGACCGAGTGGATCACCTCGCAGCGGCACGCGAACAGAGCCACGCTGCGCGTCACGGCGATCGGTGTTCTGCCCGTCGTCACGGGCATCGTCTGCCGCCTCGGCGCGATCCGTCTGCCGGAGGGAACCGCCGCGGCGAACACGATCATCCTCACCGGGCTGGCGCTCACCGTCACCGCCATAGTCGCCAGCGCACTGCGCACCGGGCACCCCGGCACCGGGCCCTCAGTGGGCCCCCGCCCGTGGGAGGCGCACGCCACCACCCTCGTCGCCAGCACCTACGCCGCGTTCCTTCTGCTCCTGCTGCCCTGACGGACGGCCACCGCCGACGACCGGCCGTGCCCCGGCGGTGACGGCGGCACCGGCCACGGGGCGCCCGGCAGGGGGCGCGGACCTCCGCCACGGGGACCGGCCCTGCCCGCGGGCGACGCGGGTCAGCCCACCACTGCCAGCTCGTGCGGCAGCCGGTGGAGCACCTCGTGGCCGTCCTCGGTCACCAGCAGCAGGTCCTCGATCATGATGGCCCCGGTGTCCGAGGAATACGCGGGGGTCTCCACCGCCAGCACCATGCCGGGCAGCAGCGGCCGTTCCTCGTCGGCGCTGAGGTAGGGCGGTTCCTCGTGGAAGGTGTCGATCCCCACCGAATGGCCGTAGTGGCCGCGGGTGAAGGAGGGGTAACCGCCCGCGCGGATGTGCCGCTGCGCGGCCTGGAACACCTCGCGGGCGGCGACGCCCGGACGGATGACGGACCGGGCTTCCCGGTGGGCGCCGAGCAGGACGTCGTGGAGGCGCCGCGCCTCCGGCCCGACGGTGCGGTAGGCGAAGGTGCGTCCGCCGTCGCCGCGGTAACCGCCCACGGTGACGCCGCAGTCGAACTTGACGAGGGAGCCGTCCCCGAGAACGGGACCGGCCCCGCCCCCGTCCCCGCCGCCGGTCCCGGCGGAAGGGCCGACGGCGGGCAGCACCCACTGGTCGCTGTAGCCGGCGTAACGGGGATCGGCCATGGCGGCGGCCAGGACGCCCTGCTGGTAGCGGTGACGCAGATCGAGGGCCGTGAGACCGGGGCGCAGGTCGCGGACGGCGAAACTCATGCCCGCCTCCGACAGCTCCGTGGCCCGCCGCAGCCTCTCGATCTCGAAGTCGTGTTTCACACTGCGCAGTTCATACAGGTCGTCCGTCATGTCCTCCCAGGTCAGCCCGGGAGCAAAAGCGGCGACCCGCCGTACGGTGTCGTGCAGGACGTAGCGCAGATCCGTGCCGATCCGGGCGCCGAGCAGGCCGCGGTCGCCCAGGACGGAGCACAGCAGCGCGTCCTGCTCGGCGGTGTCGTACTGGGCCGGACGGCCGCCGGGCGCGGCGGCCGGCGGGGCGGCCAGGTCGCGGGCGTTGCGCAGCTCCACCCATACCCGAAACGGCCGGACGTCTTCGAAACCGGACTCCGCGCGGGCTTGTACCGCCTCGAAGTCGCTGACCACCAGGGCGGGCGGCTGGGCGGGGTCGGCCGGGATGACAGCGAGGACCGTGCCCAGCATCCTCCACCACTCCATCAGGAAGAAACTCTGGAAACCCGTCGTGTAGAAGACGTTGGACGGCGTGTAGGCGACGTAGGCGTCCAAGCCCCGGTCCTGCAGCCGTTCGCGGACGGCGCCGATGATCTGGGTGCGCATGCATCGTCCTCAGCGAGTAGGCGTGGTAGCGGTGGCGGGCCTTCGCCGTCGTGCGAGGGCGCGGCCACGCACGCGCGGCATCGGCCCGGCCAAGCCACGTGTGCCCCGTTGAGCCCCCCGTGCCACGCACCGGCACCACCGAGCCACTCATACGACGGACATCCCCCGGACCAACGCCGGGAAGCCGCCCCGCCCCCGCGCCTGGTCCCGTGCCGCCCCGGCGAGCACCGACACGGCCGCCGGCCCGCGCCCCGCGGCGCAGCAGCCGGCGCGGACCGCGGCACCTCTTCACCCGCCTGGGCCCCTGCCGGATACTGACCCGAGTCGTTCGTTCGCGGAGCCTGTCGAGGCTCGGGCCGGGGGGTCTGATGAGTTGGCGGCAAGAGACGCTGAAGTACCTGAGGGGAATGCTGGAAGGCTGCCGGTCGGTGATCGCGGCGCAGGACACGAACGTGACCGGTCTGGAACTCCTGGGAGTCCAGGAGTGGACGGTGCCGTGGGGGATGGACGACGGCGTCGTCGTGGTCCGGCTGGCCATCGTCCGGGACGCCGAAACCGCGGGCTACGCCCGGCCGGTCTGGGGACGGGTGGTGGTGGCGGCCGCGGCCAGGGGCTTCGGCCAGGCCGGCGCCGAGGTCGGGCTGCCCCGGTTCACCGACGATCTCTCCCCGGCGCGCGGGTTCGCGGACCTGCGTGAGCAGGACCGGTCGCTGACGAAGAGCCTGGCCCTCGAACTGCTGGAGGGTGCCGGCGGGGAGGCGGCCTCCCTGCGCGAGGAAGCGGGAGGCGCGCTGAGCTTCACCGTCCTGCTCGCCGGCCGCTGAGCCGCCCGGGCAGGCCCGACCCCTGCCCGTACCGCCGCCCTGCCGGCATCCTTCGAGCCAGGTCACCACCGCCGCGGGGTCGCGGCCGGCACCGCCGGCCGGCGTGACGGCACGGCACCCGGTGCGGTGCCGCAGTACGGGGCGGGACCTCGCCTGCCCCGGCCGCCGGCGACGGCGCGCAGCGCGGCGACGCACGCGCCCGAGCTCCGCACGGACCCGCCCGCAACGGCACCTCGTGCCCCTTCCGGCGCGGGCGCGCCCCGCTCCTGCGGCGGCCGGAAGCGCCGCGGTGACGGGCACCGGCGTTCTCCTCACAGCAGCATGATCCGGCGGGAGACCACGAAGGTCACCGGGATCGCCGCCGCGGCGGCGATCAGGGGCGCGAACCGGCTCCCGGCCTGCAGCACGTCGACGATCACGTACACACCCGCCGTGGTGATCACGAAATTGGCGGCGTTCGTCAGCGGGAACAGCAGGAATTTCCGCCAGGTCGGCCGGGTCCGGTAGGTGAAGCGCGCGTTCAGGAAGAAGGACCCGGCCATGCTGAGCAGGAACGCGAGAACATGCGCGAGGAGATAGGGAAAACACACGAGGAGCAGAAGGTAAAGACCGTAATACGTTCCGGTGTTGACGACGCCGACCAGAGCGAAGGTCACCATCTGCCGCGGCACCGCACGGGCCATGACGGTACGCATCAGGGAATGAGGTCTTTCGCCCGCTCCACGTTGGTCGCCTTCACCAGGAAATGCGGCCGTCCCTTGACCTCGTAGTAGATCCGCCCGGTGTACTCCCCGATGACGCCCAGCATCACCATCTGCACCCCGGCCAGCGCCGTGACGGCGGTGATGATGGTGACGTACCCGGGGGTCTCCACGCCGTTGACGAGCGCGGCGCCCACGATCCACGCCGTGTAGAGCCCGGCACACGTCACCAGGACCATGCCGAGGTGGAGGGCGGCGCGCAGCGGCCGGTTGTTGAACGACAGCAGCCCGTCGAGCCCGTAGTTGAGCAGGGACCTCAGGGTCCAGGAACTGCGGCCGTGCTCCCGTAAGGCGTTCTCGTACTCGAATATGGTGCTGGGGAACCCGACCCACGCGAACAGGCCCTTGGAGAAGCGGTTGTACTCGGTCAGGGCCAGCACCGCGTCCACCACGCGCCGCGACAGCAGCCTGAAGTCGCCCACGCCGTCGACGAGTTCGACGTCGACGAGCCGGTTGACCAGCCGGTAGTACAGGCGGGCGGTGAGGGTGCGGGTGAGCCGGTCGCCGCGCCGGCTGCGCCGGGCGAGGACCTGGTCGTAGCCCTGGCCGTGCAGCTCGACCATGCGTCCGATCAGCTCCGGCGGGTGCTGCAGGTCGGCGTCCATGACCACCACCGAGTCGCCGGAGGCGTGGCGCAGACCGGCGAGGAGGGCGGCCTCCTTGCCGAAGTTGCGGCTGAAGGAGACGTAGCGCACACGCGGATCGCGGTCGGCCAGTTGTTGCAGGACGGTCAGCGTCCGGTCGCGGCTGCCGTCGTCGACGTAGACGAACTCCATGTCGTGGCCGAGCGGCAGCAGGTCGTCGGCGACCTTCTGCACGGCGGCGTGGAAGTGTTCCACGACGTCTTCCTCGTTGTAGCAGGGGGCGACGATCGAGATGAGCATGGTTTGTCTCCGGGACGCGGTCAGAGGGCGCTGGTGGTGCGCTCACGCGGTCGGGTGGGGGGTACGGGGCGGTGCGCGGCCCGCCGCCCGCGGACGGCGGGGACGGCGCACAGCAGGACGAGGGCGAGGAGCGAGACGCCCCCGACGGCCGCGCCCAGCCGCAGGCCGGGCGGGTGGAAGGTGCAGGTGAGGCTGGTCGCGGAGCCGTCCAGGGGGACGGCGATCAGCCCGTAGTACGTCCGGGCGGGCGCCGCCGGGGCGTTGCCCGCGGCGCACCGCCAGCCCGCGATCCGGGGGACGGCGAGCACGGCGGTGCCCGTGCTGCCGGCCGGGAGCCGGGCCCGGACGGTGCCGCCGGAGACGGTCACCTCGCCGGCGCCCGTGGCCCTGAGCCGCTGGACGGCGGCGTGCAGGCGCCCGGTGTCCAGGCAGCCGACCGCGCCGTCCGGGACGGTGCCGGCCCGGGTGGGCGACAGCTCGATCCGCACCCGGCCGGAGGGCGGGGCCGTGCCGAGCCGCTGCATCGCGGCGATCTTGCTGGCGTCGGAGGTGAACCGGCCGGTCCGCGGGCGGGCCGGGGTGCCGGTCAGGCGGGCGGTGCCCGAGAAGTGCGGTGCCCAGAGATGGACCTCGCTGCCGGCCGGGCACTGGGCCGCGACCGTCGGCCGGCCGCCGGCGGCGGCCCTGGTGCGGGGGGCCTCGACCACCGTGCCCGCCCCATCGCCGGCCACCCGGCCGGGCCGGCCGCCGTCTGCGGTGCGCACGGTCAGCGGGGGCACGGTGTAGACGCGGGTGCCCAGCAGCAGTTCCTGGTTGCGGTAGGGCGACGGCCCGAAGGCGGAGACGCCGGCGCGGGCGGCGGGCGCGGCGGACGGCCGGACGGTGACCAGGGGCGGTACGTCCTGCCGGGACACGGTCACCGGGCCGCGGTCGCGGGGGTTCCACCTCTGGTGCTGGTCCGGCGGGGAGTGCACCCGGGCGCCCACGGAGAAGATCGCGTCGGTGACGGCGTTGTCCAGGCTCTGCACGTTCCGGCCGCGCGAGGTCCAGCCGCCGCCCAGAGCGGTGAGGGTACGGCTGAAGACGTCCGCGGTGAGGCTGCTGTAGTACTGGGCGCCCTGGCCGCCCACCATCATCGGGTCGTTGCCCACGGTCTGCTCCCGGCCCGGGTCGGTGCGGTAGGCGGGCCAGCCGTCGGCCCCGGACACGGCCTCCGCCTGACGCTGCTGCCGGTCTCCCCAGGGCGCGTAGTCGTCCATGTGGTTCAGCCGCAGCCGGGTGGCCACGGCGGAGGTGGCCGCGGCCTCGCCGAACTGGGCGCCGGCCAGGAGCACGGCGGCGAGCCCGGCGAGCGCGGTGCGGCGGCGCGCGGCCGCACCGCCGGCGGCGCGGCCGCCCCCGGCACCGGAGCCGCCCCCGGCACCGGAGCCGCCCCCGGCACCGGAGCCGCCGTCGGCGCCGGGACCGGTGGGCGCGGCGGGCCGCAGGCCTTCCGCGCGGCGCAGCAGGAACAGACCCCCGAGCGCTCCGGCCACGGCCAGGAGCAGCACCGGCCAGGCGTAGGAGTGCACCAGGCCGCTCCGGCTCGCGACGGCGGCGACGAGGGCGAGCAGCGCGCCGGCCGCGGCCAGCGCGCGCCGGCCGGGCACGCCGTAGGACAGCGTGTGCCAGGCCGCGATCACCAGCAGCGCGCACAGCACGAACGTCTGGCGGTAGGGGCTGCCGTTGGGGGTGGCGAAGGCGTGCCAGGCCAGATGGGCCGGCGTCCACTGCATCGACAGCGCGACGGCGGCCACCAGCAGGCTCCACCCGGCCCGCACCCGTAGGGGGGCCGCCCGGTGGAAGGGCAGGGCCAGGGCCAGCAGCAGCGCGGTGGTGCCGACGAACAGCGCCGGGCTGCCGAATCCGTACGTCGTCGGCAGCAGCCGGGCCAGCAGGTCCTGCGTGGCGACGGGCGCGAAGTGCGTGACCCGGCCGGGGTAGGCGTGCCGGGTGCCGAAGTAGACGACGGTGACCAGCGGTGCGGCCAGGCCGACGCCCAGGGCGACGGTGACCGCCGCCCGGCCGGCCGCCGCCAGCGCCTGCCGGCGCGGCAGACCGGCCAGCCACAGCCGCAGCAGCAGGACGAGACCGGCACCGATGGTGGCCATGTACGCGGTGTAGAAATTGGCGATCCAGGCGAGCGCCACGATCAGCACGCCGAGCGGCCGGACGGCCGGTGAGCGGCGGCCCGGGCGCCGTCCGGCGAGCGTCCATTCGCCGACCAGGCACAGCAGGGGCAGGGCGATCAGGCCGTCGAGCCACATCGGGTTGTACGAGGCGTCGGCGAGCGACCAGCCGCACAGCGCGTAGGCGGCCCCCAGCAGCCCCGCCGCCCACCAGCGGCCGGGACGCAGCCCGAGCAGCAGCCAGGCCATGGCGGCCCCGGCGCACGCCGTCTTCGAGACGGTCACCGCATAGACGGCGAGGTCGATCCCGTCCCTCGGGAACAGGGCCACGAGCAGCGCGAACGGGCTGCTCAGATACGTTCCGAGATCGGGCAGGAAGCTGGAGCCGAACCCGGACTGCCAGTTGACGAGCAGTCCGCCGTCGGACCGGCCGTGCAGCAGGTCCCACAGGTGGGCGTGGAACGGCACGTACTGGTTGCCCAGGTCGTTGACCGCGCGGGTGCGCGGGCCGAAGGGATGGCTGCGGGCGACGGCGTCGGCCGCGCAGAACACGGTGACGGTGATGGCCGCGGCGAGCAGCGCGGCGGCCGGTCGCGGTCTGCCGCGCAGGGCTGAGCGATCCATTCTCGGCGAACCCCAGGAAATCCGTTGCGCAGCATCTCTTGTGGGACGTCACTCCCTGCGCGCTTGTTCGACCGATTAGACCGGGGGTATTTCCCCGTGGTTGTGCCGTCGCCGGTGAACGGTGGACGAATGGTGAATGACGAAATGCGCCCGGGAATCCGTGCCGGCTGTTCGAACTGAAGCCGGCGCAACCCCGGATCAGCACGCGGGACGGGGAACGCCCAGCGCTGCCGGGCCTTTGACATCCCGGCCCGGGGGCCGCCGCCGGGGCACGGAGCACCGGGCACCGCCCCCCAGCCGCGCCCGCGCCAGACGGTCCCTCGCGGCGCGCCTCGCGGATGTGGTCCCAGCGGGGGAGAGGCGAACCGGAAGCAGGACAGGCGCGCGGGAAGCAGGACAGGCGGCCAGGGCGCGGGGGCAGAGGCGGGCCACCGCGGGCCCGGGGGCGCCCCGATGGCGTTTGTCACTGTTGCGTCGCGAAGCGGAAGCCGCGGGCAACCGAAGCCGCCGGGCGCCGGTCTCACAGGCAGGGGGGTCCACGAGCCCACCACGGGTGGTCTTCCGCCCGCTTCGTCCGCTTCCGAGGGAAAGGCTGACCGGCCATGGGGGACACACGCAGACGGGGAGCCGTCGCACTCGGGGTCACCGCACTGGTGGCACCGCTCACGCTCGCGCTCGGCACCACGCCGGCCCAGGCGGCGAGCTGCACCACGCAGACGGGCCCCTACCAGAAGAAGGTGGAGAAGTTCCTCGGCCGTCCCGTCGACGGCAAGCAGTCCACCGCCGACTGCAAGGCCATCCGCGCCTTCCAGACCAAGCACGGCATCCAGCCCAACATCGGCTACGCGGGCCCCGTCACCTGGGGCGTGATGGACCTGATGCAGAAGCAGAAGGCCGTCGGGAAGAACCCGAACAAGGCGGGCAAGTGCCCGGTGAACAAGGGCCGGATCGCCTGCGTGAACCTCACCCTCCAGCTGAGCTGGATCCAGGACGGCAAGAAGCTGGTCTACGGACCCGTGCCGGTCCGCACCGGCCGCGACGGCCACGAGACCCGCACCGGCCTGAAGAAGGTCTACTGGCGCAACATCGATCACCACTCGTCCCTCTACGACGTGCCGATGCCCTACAGCCAGTTCTTCGACGGAGGCCAGGCCTTCCACTCGGCCGGCGTCAGCATGTGGAACCCGCCGGGCTCGCACGGCTGCGTCAACATGACGAAGACCGACGCCAAGAAGTACTGGTCGCTGCTGAAGAAGGGCGACGACGTCTACGTGTACGGCCGCAAGCCGGGCACCTGACGGTGACGGGCACCCGGCCCGCGCGGCCGCGGCGCCCCTCCGGGCCCCGGGACGTCCGGCCCGCCCCGCCCTGCCGCGCGCAGTCGTCCGCGACGACGCCCGGCAGGACGCGGCGGGCCGCCCCCTTCTGCGCGGACCCGCAGTACCAGCCGATGCGTCCCGCCCGGGCCACGGAGGGGACCTCGAAGGTGCCGCCGGCGATCCGGCCCCTGTCTCTTATATACATCT
>NZ_WYCT01000264.1 GCF_011008945.1 Streptomyces harenosi | reverse complement strand
GGGCGGGGTGGCCGGCGGGGTCTCAAGTCGCTCTCGAGTGCTCCTCGAAGCGGCTCTGTCACAGTGGTTGGTGTTGCCGCCCGGAGCTTCACGCGTCCGGCCGGCGACGGTACGTAATCGCGAGTGATTTGAGGAGTACGCGTGAGTGACCTGACCGAAGTGGCCGGCCGTTACATCGCCGTTTGGAACGAGTCGGACGAGGGCAAGCGTGCCGCCGCGATCTCCGACCTGTTCACCGCGGACGCCACGTACACCGACCCGCTGGCCGACGTGCAGGGGCACGACGGTATCGGGGCCGTGATCGCGGGGGCCCGTGAGCAGTTCAAGGGCTTCGAGTTCAAGGTTCTCGGCGAGGTCGACGCCAACCACAACATCGCCCGTTTCCAGTGGGAGCTGGTGCCCGCCGGCGGCGGCGAGAACATCGTCATCGGTTTCGACGTCGTGGTGACCGACGGCGCCGGAAAGATCAAGGGCGTCTACGGCTTCCTGGACAAGGTGCCCGCCGGCGCCTGAGAACAGCCGACGGCACGGGTACGACCGGGCGGATCCCCGCGTTTTCCATGGGGGTCTGCCCGTTTCCGTCCGTGCGCAACGACCCAGCACAACACGACCATCCCCCACGAGGAGCACACCAGATGACGACGGACGCCGAGTCCAGCACCAGGCTCGAGGAAGAGGTGACATCCTTACCGAACGGTGCGCGCGGTCCTGGCTGGGGGGCGCTGGCCATCGTGATGGTGGGCACCTTCATCACCGTTCTGGACTACTTCATCACCAATGTGGCCGTGCCCGCCATCCAGGCCGATCTGGGTGCCACGCACGCGCAGTCGCAACTGGTCATCGTCGGTTACGGGGTGGCCTTCACCGCGGGCATGATCACCGGTGGGCGGCTGGGCGACCTGTACGGCAGGCGGCGCATGTTCTCGCTGGGGATGCTGGGGTTCACCCTGGCGTCCGGGCTGTGCGCCGTGGCGCAGGACGCCGACGCGCTGATCGTCTTCCGGGTGCTGCAGGGCGCGGCCGCGGCGCTGATGGTTCCTCAGGTGCTGGGCATCCTGGGGGTGGTGTACACCGGGGCGGCGCGGGCCCGTGCCTTTGTGGTCTACGGTCTGGTGGTCGGTCTGGCCGGTGTGTTCGGGCAGGTCATCGGGGGTGCTCTGATCTCGGTGGACGTGGCCGGGCTGGACTGGCGGACGATCTTCCTGATCAATCTGCCGGTCGGTGTGGTGGCGCTGGTGCTGACGCCGCGTCTGATCCCGGAGTCGCGTGCCGCCGGAGGCGGGCGGCTGGACCTGGCCGGTGTGGTGCTGGCGACGGTGGCGCTGGCGGCCGTGGTGCTGGCGCTCATCGAGGGCCAGGAGCGGGACTGGCCGCTGTGGACCTGGCTGCTGCTGGCGGCCTCGGTGCCGGTGGGTGCCGGTTTCGTCGCCCATCAGCGCCGCCGTATGCGCAAGGGGCTCAGCCCGCTGATCGATCTGGAGCTGTTCCGCAGCCGCAGGTTCTCGGTGGGGCTGGCCGCGATGCTGACGTACTTCCTGGCGATGGGCTCGTTCTTCTTCCTGCTGGCGCTGTATCTGCAGCAGGGCCGGGGCCTGTCGCCGGCCGAGGCGGGGCTGGTCTTCCTCACGCTGGGCGGCGGGTACTTCGGTTCGTCGCTGCTGTCGACGCGGCTGGCGGAGCGGCTGGGCCACCGCCTGTACGCGACGGGCCCGCTGCTGCTGGCGGCCGGTTATGTGCTGGTGGGGCTGACGGCCCGGTGGCTGGGCACCGACGGTCACATCCTGTGGCTGCTGGCGCCGCTGATCGTGGCCGGGATCGGGATGGGCATGACCACCGGTCCGCTGACCGGTGCGGTGCTGGCGGGCGTGGACGGCGAGCACGCCGCCGCGGCCTCGGGGGCGGCCAACACGGTGCAGGAGGGCGCGGTCGCCATCGGTGTGGCGGTGGTGGGGACGGTGTTCTTCCCGGCGCTGGGCGAGGCGGCCGGGCCGGGGGACTATCCGCACGCCTTCGGTGTGGGGCTGATCCCGCTGGTGGTGTTCTGCCTGGCCTCCAGTGTGATCGTGCAGTTCATGCGCTCGCGGGGCGAGCGCCTGGGGGGGTAGGCGGCTTCTTCTTCTCGCGGGGCCGCACGGGCCCCGGGACGGCCGGACCGGCGCATCATGCCGGTCCGGCCGTTCGGCGTTGCGGGGCGGGCCAGTGGCCGGTCAGCGGCGTGTCAGCCGCCGGTGTTTGGGTGGTCGCCCGTACGCCGGTGCGCCACACCGCCGGCCCCGTACTCCGGATCGGTTATGGACATGTCTGACACGAACACCACCCTGGACGGGCTGCGTGAGCTGCCCGCGCACGAGATCAGGGAAGAGATAGAGGCTCTGGTCGAGGAGCTGTTCAAGGACGCTCTGCTGATGGAGCCCGACGAGGAACTGCCCTTGCAGGTCAGCTATTTCGACCTGGGACTGACCTCGCTGCGGCTGACCCGTATCAAGCAGCAGCTGGAGGAGCTGCTCGATCTGTCCATCAACTCCAACGTGCTGTTCAACGAGCCCACCGTGGAGCAACTGGTCTGGTACCTGACGGATCTGCTCGCCGGTGCCGCCGCGGCGCACGTGCCCGCCCAGTAACCGATCGCCGGACAGAAGGAGCCGCGGCATGTCGCGCGAAACCAGCCACGTCACCACCCCGGCCCCGGCCGGGCAGCACAACGAACCGGTCGCGATCGTCGGGGTGGGCCTGCGTTTCCCCGGGGGCAGCACCTGCCTGGAGGAGTTCGAGGAGTTCCTGCGCGCCGGCAGATCCGGCATCGGGCCGCTGCCCGGGGACCGCTGGGACGTCGAGGCCTTCACCGCCCGCGGTGAGGACGACAAGGGGAAGATCCGGGCCACGGCCGGCGGCTACCTGGACCGGATCGACCTGTTCGACGCGGGCTTTTTCAACATCTCGCCCAAGGAAGCGCAGTACATCGACCCGCAGCAGCGCATGCTGCTGGAGACGGCGTGGCAGGCTCTGGAACACGCCAACATCGATCCGACGCCGCTGCGGCG
Organism: Streptomyces harenosi; assembly: GCF_011008945.1. GTDB lineage: Bacteria > Actinomycetota > Actinomycetes > Streptomycetales > Streptomycetaceae > Streptomyces > Streptomyces harenosi. The sequence continues at coordinate 7,169 of NZ_WYCT01000264.1, read as the reverse complement.
CGGCAACGGCGGCGTCTACATCGGTGCCAGCTCCGTCGACTACGCCCTGGAGCTGGACGCGCTGCCCTACGAGGAGCTCGACGGTCATCTGGCGTCCGGGATCACCCTGTTCCCGCTGGCGGGGCGGCTGTCGTACTTCCTGGGCTGGCGCGGTCCGAGCATCAGCGTCGACACCGCCTGCTCCTCCTCCCTGGCCGCGCTGCACATGGCGGTGACGGCGCTGCGCCGCGGGGAGTGCGACATCGCCCTGGGCGGCGGGGTCAACGCCCTGCACCATCCGCGGATCCCGGTGATGTTCTCCAACGCCCGGATGCTGGCGGCCGACGGGCAGTGCAAGACCTTCGACGAGTCGGCGGACGGCTACGCGCGCGCCGAGGGCTGCGCGGTGGTGGTGCTCAAGCGGCTGTCCGACGCCCAGCGCGACGGCGACGACGTGCTGGCCGTGATCCGCGGCACCGCCGTCGGCCAGGACGGCGACAGCGCGGGCCTGACCGTGCCCAACGGGCCGGCCCAGGAGCGGGTGCTGCGGCTGGCGCTGGCCGACGCCGGTCTGGGCTCGGGCGACATCCAGTACGTGGAGGCGCACGGCACCGGGACGCCGCTGGGCGACCCGATCGAGATCGGCGCGATCAGCAACGTGTTCGCCGACACCCACACCAAGGACGATCCGCTGATCGTGGGGTCGGTGAAGACGAACCTGGGCCACATGGAGCCGGCGTCCGGGCTCGTCGGCGTCATCAAGGCACTGCTGCAGATCCGGTCGGCGACGATCTTCCCGCACCTGAACTTCACCACGCCCTCCCAGCGCATCCCCTGGGAGGTGTATCCGGTGCGGATCCCCACCGCGTGCGAGCCGTGGCGGGCGCCGGTGCGGCGGGCGGCGGTCAACAGTTTCGGCTTCGCGGGCACCATCAGCGCTCTCGTGCTGGAGCAGGCGCCCGAGCCCGCCGCGGGCGGGGAGCGGGAGCCGGGGCGGGGTGCGGCCGCGGCGCCGGTGTTCACGCTGTCCGCCAAGAGTGCCGCGGCGCTCAAGGAGCAGGCCGAGCGCTATGCCGCGTTCGTCGCCGAGCGTCCCGGCGCGGACGTGGCGGCGCTGTCCTACACGGCCAATGTGGGCCGGGCCCACTTCCCCTACCGGATCGCCGCCCCGGTCGGCGACCGGGAGGAGCTGCTGGCGGTGCTGGAGGCGGCCCGGCAGCCGGGCGCGGGCGCCGAGCCCTCCGGTATCCGCAAGGTCGCCTTCATGTTCACCGGGCAGGGCGCGCAGTACGCGGGCATGGGCGCCGCGCCCTACCGGCGGTTCGGGCTGTTCCGCGAGATCGTCGACGAGTGCGACCGGCTGTTCGCCGCGCACCTGGGGCGTTCGGTGCGCGATCTGCTGCTGGGCACCGCCGAGGACCCGGAGGTGATCGACCAGACGCTGTTCACCCAGTCGGCGCTGTTCACCCTGGAGTACGCCCTGGCCCGGCAGTGGATGGCGTGGGGGGTCAAGCCCAACGTGCTGATCGGGCACAGCATCGGCGAGGTGGTGGCCGCCACGGTGGCCGGGCTGTTCTCGCTGCCCGACGCGGTGCGGCTGGTGGCCGCCCGGGCCCGCCTGATGCAGTCCGTGCGCACCGAGGGCTCCATGGTCTCGGTGGCGGCCGCCGCCGAGCGGGTGGAGCCGCTGCTGGCCTCCCATCCGCAGCTGGCCGTGGCGGCCGTCAACGGGCCCGAGAGCTGCGTGATCTCCGGGGCGAGCGGGCCGCTGGCCGAGGTCGGCGCCCGGCTGGCCGAGGAGGGCATCCGCGTCAAGCCGCTGTCGGTCTCGCACGCCTTCCACTCGCCGCTGATGGCCGAGGTGTTCGACGAGTTCCGCCGCGCCCTGGAAGGGATCACCTTCCGCGAGCCGAAGATCTCGCTGGTGTCCAACCTCACCGGCAAGGTGGCGCGGATGCGGGAGATCGGCAGCGCCGAGTACTGGGTGCGGCACATCGGTGAGCCGGTGCGGTTCCTGGCCGGTATGCGCACGGTCGCCAAGCGCGGGCGGCACGCGTTCGTGGAGATGGGGCCCTCGGCGATGCTGTGCGCTTTGGGCAGGAGCTGCGTGAGCGCCGAGGACCACCTGTGGGTGGCCAGTCTGCGCCGCCAGGACACCGACGGCCAGGCGATGCTGCGCGCGCTGGCCGACTTCTACAGCGCCGGACTCTTCGTGGACTGGGCCGCCTACCACGGCGCCGGTGCCCGCCCGGCCCGCCGGCAGCTGCCCACCTACGCCTTCCAGCGCAAGCCGTACTGGCTGCCCGTCCCCAAGACCCGCACGGGCGGTGCGGCCGGGCCGGCGCACCATGTGCTGCTGGGGCGGGCCGCCACCGGCGGCGAGGGGGCGCAGGGCGTGTGGGAGTTCACGGCCGAGTTCACCCCCGCGGAGCTGGGCGAGGTGGCCGGGCACCGGATCGGCGGGCAGCCCTGCCTGCCGCCGGCCGCCTGGGCCGATGTGCTGCTGGCCGCGCAGGACGCGGCGTTCGGGCACACCCGCGGCGCCCTGGAGGAGCTGGAGCTGTGCGAACCGCTGGTGTTCGCCGGCGAGCAGGCGGTGCGGCTGACCACGCGGCTGCGCCGGACGGGCCCGGGCGCCGCGGAGGTGGAGGTGACGGGCACCGTCACCGGCGGCGAGGACCAGGACGAGGAGCAGGTGCGCACGTTCGTGCGCGCCCGGATCACGCCCGGGACGCCGGACGGCGGCGACGGCGCGCTGCGCGCCTGGGCCGGCGGGCCGCAGGACCCGGGCGGGCCGGTGGCGCGGGCGGACGCCGAGGACATCGCCGCCGACCTGGCCGCCGTGGGCCGCGGGTTCGGTGACACCCCGCCGCGTCTGGTGAGCGTGCAGCGCCACGCCGGCGCGGTGGTCACCGGCGAGCTGGCCGGCGGGCAGGCGGCCGTGGTGGAGCAGCTCCCGGCCGTGCTGCTGGAGAGCGCGCTGATCGGCGCCGTGGCCCTGGAGGACGACGGGCCGGTGCGGGTGCTGCGCTCGGCGCGCAGCCTGCGCCTGTTCAAAAAGCCGCGCGGGCAGCGGCTGCGGATGGTGGCCCGCCTGCGCCCCGAGGGCCCCGACCGGGTGTGCGACCTGCTGCTGGAGGAGGACGGCGAGCCGGTCGCCGAGGTGCTCGGCGCGGTGCTGTCCCCGCCCGGCGGGCCGCAGGAGGGCCCGCACTTCGTCCACCGGATCGACTGGCTGCGCCGCACCCTGCCCCAGCAGCCGCAGGAATCCGGCCGGCGCCACGTGCTGCTGGCGGGCACCGCCCAGGCGGCCGGCGCCGCCGCCCCGGCCGCGCTGAGCGCGCTGGCGGGCCGCCCGGAGCTGTTCGCCGCCGACGGCGCGGGCCCGGTACGGCTTTCCCTGGCGGCCGACGGCGCGGCGCTGCACGAGGCGCTGACGGACACCTCCGTGACCGACGTGGCCTGGTTCTGGCAGCCCGCGCCCGGGCCGATGTCCTACGCCCGGCTGCGCGCCGAACTGGAGCACAACTTCCGTGCCCTGCTGCAGGCGCTGGCCGCGCCGGGCCTGGCCGACCCGCGGCGCACCCCGCGGGTGTGGCTGGTCACCGAGCGCGCCCAGTGGCTGCCCGGCGACCGGGCCGACGGCCGCGAACAGCTCGCGGCCGGCGCCCTGTGGGGATTCGGGCACGTCCTGCTCAACGAGCATCCCAAGCTGAAGGCGACCTGCGTCGACGTCGATGCCGACGGCGAGGAGGCCGCCAGGGCGCTGCTGGCGGAATGGCAGGCGCCCGAAGCCGACGAGTACCAGATCGCCTACCGGGCGGGAACCCGCCATGTGCGCAGGCTGCTGGCCGGGGACACCACCCCGGCCCGGCCCGGCGGTTTCCAGGTCCGCGCCGGCGCCGGCGCCGCACCCGAGGCGGTGGCCGCCCCCGAACAGGCCCTGGGGCAGGACGAGGTGCGGGTACGGGTGGAGGCCGCGGCCCTGACCGGCCAGGACCTGCCCGCCGGCCCCGCCGGGGACGAGGAGAGCACGGCCGGGACAGCGGTGACCGTGACCGCCTGCGCGGGCGTGGTCGTGGCGGCCGGGCCCCGGACGTCCGTCGCCGTGGGCACCCGGGTCGCCGTCCGCCACCCGGGCCTGGTGCTGGGCTCCTCGGTGACCGTGCCGCCGTCCGCGCTGACCGCGCTGGAGGCGGGCACCGACCCGGCCGCGGCGGCCGCCCTGGCCGCCGGCGCGGACGGCGGGCAGGATCCGGCTCCCGCGCTCTACGGGATCGACGAGGTGGACGAGGCGCTGCGGGTACTGCCCGCCCGGTCCGGCCCGGTGGTCGTCGCCGTCGGCCCGGACCGGGCCGAGGACGAGGGCGCGGCCCCCGGCGGCTCCTTCCGGGTCCGGCCCGACCGCACCTACGTCATCACCGGCGGCCTGGGCGGCCTGGGCCTGGTCACCGCCCGCAAGCTGGTGGAACTGGGCGCCGGGCAGCTCGTCCTGGTCAGCCGCAGCGGACGCCCCACCGACGAGGCCGCCGGCATCCTCGCAGAACTGGCCGGGCGGGCGGAGGTGAGCGTGCTGCGGGCCGACCTGGGCAGCCAGAGCGACGTCGAACAGCTCCTCGCCCGCCTGCACGCCCTGCCCCACCCGGTGGGCGGCATCGTGCACGCGGCCGGCGCCATCGGCAGCGAGCTGATCTCCGCTCTGGACTGGCCGGCCATCGAAGAGCAGATGGCGCCCAAGGTGTACGGCGGCTGGCTGCTGCACGAGGCCGCCGCCTCCTTCCCCGAGCTGGACTTCTTCACGGTGTACTCCTCCATCGCCCCGGTGGCCGGTGCCCGGGGCGGAGTGGGCCAGGCGCACTACGCGGCGGCCTTCTCCTTCCTGGACGGCCTGGCGCACTTCCGGCACCGCAAGGAACTGCCCGCCCTGTCCGTCAACTGGGGCTCGTGGGCACGGGTGGGCGTCTCGGCCCGCCTGGACGCCTCCTACATCAGGGAGATCGAACGCAGCGGCGTCCGCCTCTTCTCGCCCTCGTGGGGCCTGCGCGCCCTGCACCGGCTGTGGCAGCGGCCGGCGGCGCAGCGGGTGGTCAACGTGTTCGACTGGCCGCAGTTCGTCAGCCGGCTGCCGCTGGCCAACGCCCTGTTCGAGCGGGTCGCGGGCCGGCCGGACGACGCGGCGGCCGGCACCGGGGCGGACCTGGCCGATCTGCTGGCCCGGCCCAAGCCCGAGCGGCTGAAGCTGATCGGGCGGACGGTCGGTGAACGGGTCGCCGCCGTGCTGCAGTTCGCGTCGGCCGACGAGGTCGAGCCCACCGCCGACTTCGTCGCCCTGGGCCTGGACTCGGTGATGGGGATGGAGGTGAAGTCCGCCCTGGAGTCGGACTTCGGCCTGAACCTGCCGGCCTCGCTCACCTTCGACCACCCCTCGATCAGCAAGATCACCGAATTCGTCGACAGCCGGCTGTCCCAGGACGCCGGATGACGCCCCCTCCCCACCGCCGCGCAGAAGGCAGCGTGAGCCACGAGATGAACCACGACACCCACCACCGCGCCCGCGGTGCCGGAGCCGCCCCCGGCACCGGCACCGGCCGGACCCTGATGGCGGCCTGCGCCCACAACGCCGCGCAGCGCCCCGACCACACCGCGCTGATCTGCGAGGAGCGCCGCACCAGCTACGCGCAGCTGCACCACGACAGCAACCGGGCGGCGCACGCCCTGCTCGCCGCGGGCGTCGGCCGCGGCACCCGGGTGGCCTACCTGGGCCGCGAGTCCGAGCACTACTACCTGACCATCCTGGCCTGCGCCAAGGCGGGCGCGGTGATCGTGCCGGTCAACTGGCGGCTGACCGCGGTGGAGGTCGAGCACATCCTGCGCGACTCCGAAGCCGCGCTGCTCTTCGTGGACGAGGAGTTCGAGCCCACCGCCCGGCAGGCGGCGGCCGGCGGCGCACTGCCCTCGCTGCGCACCGTGGTACGCCTGGACGGGCCCGGCCCGGACGGCACACAGGACCGGGGGGCGGGCCTGCGCCGCTGGTACGGGCAGGCCCCCTCCACCGACCTCGACCCGGGCACGGGCCCCGACGACGCGGTGCTGCAGATCTACACCAGCGGCACCACCGGCCTGCCCAAGGGCGTCGTCATCGCCCACCGCACGTTCTTCACCCTGCCGGAGGCGGTCAGCGCCAGCGGCACCGACCCCGACGAGTGGATCGACTGGCGCGAGGACGACATCAGCCTGATCTCGCTGCCCGGCTTCGGTATCGCGGGCATCGGCTGGTTCCTGCACGGCTTCTGCGTGGGCGCCACCCATGTGGTGATGCCGATGTACGCGGCCTCGGAGGCGGTGCGGCTGATGAGCCGTCACGGCGTCACCATCACCTTCGTGGCACCGGCGATGCTGCAGATGATGCTGGACGAACGCGGCGTCACCCCGGCCACCTTCGCCTCCCTACGCAAGATCGCCTACGGGGCGGCGCCGATCTCCGAGGGGCTGCTGCTGCGCTGCCTGGAGATGTTCGGCTGCCGGCTGGCCCAGATCTACGCCAGCACCGAGGCGGGCAGCGTCGCGGTGTGCCTGCCGCCCTCCGCGCACACCCCGGGCAGCACGCTGCTGCAGGCCGCCGGCAAACCCTGCCCCGGCAACGAGATCAAGGTGATCGACCGGGACGGCAACGAGGTGGGCCCGGGCGAGATCGGCCAGGTCTGCATCCGCACCCCCGCCCACATGATCGGCTACTGGAAGCGGCCCGAGGCCACCGCCCAGGCCCTGGTGGACGGCTGGCTGCACATGGGCGACGCCGGCTATCTGGACGAGGACGGCTACCTGTTCCTGTGCGACCGGATCAACGACACGATCATCGTCGCCGGCCAGAACATCTACCCCGCCGAGGTGGAGAAACAGCTCAGCGAGCACCCGGCGGTCGCGGACGCGGCCGTGGTCGGCGTCCCCGACGACCACTGGGGCGAGGCGGTGCACGCCGCGGTGGTGCTGCGCCCCGGCGCCAGCGCCCGCCCCCGCGAACTGCTGCTGTTCTTGCGCGGGCGGCTCGCCGACTACAAGATCCCCGTCCGCTACCACGTACTGGAGACCCTGCCCCGCAACCCCTCGGGCAAGATCCTGCGCCGCTCGGTGCGCCGGCAACTGAGCGAGGAGCACCAGACGGCATCCGTCTGACCGCCCCACCCCCATCC
>NZ_WYCT01000263.1 GCF_011008945.1 Streptomyces harenosi | reverse complement strand
CGAGGGTCTGGTGGGCTCGGAGATGGGTATAAGAGACAGACGCCGACGCGTCCACGCCCCGCACCCGGCTCCGCGCCGTCGCCACCGTCCGCGCGGACGACGCCGTGCCGTCCCTGGCCTTCAGCGCGCAGTGGTTCCGCGTCGAGGTCGACCCCGGCACCGGCCTGGTACGCGTCCTCGACAGCATCCACGTGGCCGACGCCGGCACCGTGCTGGACGCCGCCCGGTGCCGCGGGCAGATCGAGGGGGCCGTGGTCCAAGGGGTGGGGACCACGCTCCGGGAGGAACTGCCCACCGACACGGAGGGCGGCATCACCACCACCGACCTGCGGAGCTACACCATCCCGCACTTCGGCGAGGTGCCGCCGACCGAGGTCCACCTCCTCGAACCGCACGACGCGGATGGGCCCGCGATGCCCAAACCCATGAGTGAACTGCCGTTCAACGCGGTGGCCGCGGCCCTGGCCAACGCCGTGCGCGACGCCACCGGTATCCGCTTCACCACGCTGCCCCTGCGCCCCGACACCGTATGGGCAGCCCTCGAAGGCGGGCATTGACAGAGGTGGCCGTGAAGGTGCGGCGGGGACGGATGCCCCGGAGCGTACCGCCGGGCGCCGGAGCCGGTCCTCGCCGGTCGCGGCACGGGGAGGCCCCCGCCGGACGCCGGATCAGCGATGACGGTCGTGATCACCCCGGTGGTGATTGCCCCGGTCGTGATCACCTCCGTGGTGATCACCCCGGTCGCGATGCGGTCTGTCGTGGTCATCACGGTTCCGGTGGCCTCCGCCCAGGGGAACGGTGTCGCAGTACACCACCGGCCCCGGCGTGGCGGGCGGGGTCCCCGCGTCGGGCGGAATGCCGTCGGTCTCCATGACCAGCAGACGCAGCCGGTCCCGCCGCACGCCCGCAGGGAGCGGGACCTGCCCGATGTACGACGGGGTCCTGGTGGACGACGCTTCGACCGAGGTCAGCGTCACGGTCGTGTCGTGGAGCGTCACCCAGCCGAGGTCCTCGTCGCCGACGTCCTCGCTGCGGCGTTGCACCGTGGCCGTGATCCGGGGCGGTGGCGAGTCGGTCGGGTCGTACGACGGGCCGGTGACGCTGACGGTCGGCGTGCCCTCCAGTTCCACCCGCAGCTCGCGGTCGGGCAGGGTCCGCACCAGGTCGGTGAGCACGACCGGTGAGATCTCGCTTCCCGCTATCGAGTTCGGTTGCCAGCGGACCAGGGCCAGGCGCAGGAACGGCAGATAGGCGTTCCCGGTGTCCAGGTCCAGATCGCAGAACCAGCGGTTCCCCTGCTGGTCGAAGCGTGGGGCGAAGCCCACGACGGTGACCGTGGGCGTCCCGGTGGGCACCACCGGCGTGAGCCCCTCGGCATGCCGCACCGCGTTGGTGAACGTCGACACGGTCGCCGCGAGGACCTCCGCGGAGCGGTGGATGGGGTCGCGCCCCATCAGGGTCACCCCCGGGGCGTCCGTGGCCGGCGCACCGGTGCCCGATGGCGGTCCGAGGACCACGCCGAGGAGCTCGCCGTCCCCGGAGGAGAACCAGGGACGCTGCAGGAACACCCGGATGCCGCGGCCACGGCGGCGCCGGACGACGGTCCCGGGCGGACCCTCGGCGGTCTCGAAGGACAGCGTGGGTACGCAGTACAGCACCCTGGGTGCGGTGGGCCTCGCACTGCTGGGCACCGCATGCTCGACGGCCGCGCCCGCGACGGTCAGCGCGCTCGGGTCGTCCTCGGCCAGCTGGGGCGGGAAGCAGTCGCCGAAGGCGGTTCCGGCCACCGGGTGGTAGAACACCCGACGGTGTTTGGTGTCGCCGAACTCCTGCTTCTCCGGTTGCGTCCTGTCCGACTTCTCGGCGCTCCGGGTACTGAAGGTCAGGGTGCCGTCCCGAAGGGTGGCGGGTGCGGCCTCGGCCTCGGGGGTGCCCTCCCGGGGCAGTCGCGCCGTGAGGAGACCGAAGACCGGTGTGGTCATCGGACGCTCGCTGCGGCCCTCGTCCCCTTCGTCGACCACTTCCGTCCACCGCGCGACGAGTTCGACCCGGTCGGTGCTGCCCTGGTCGAGCCTGATCGTTCCGGCGAGGTGCTCGGCCGTGGCTCCGGCCGGACGGGGCTCGGCAGGCAGCAGCTCCAGGACGGGTTGTTTCAAGGGCCGTTGCACCGCGTGCACGAGGGTGAGTTCCTGCCAGGGCGTGAACATCCAGTGCCGTCCGGCGGCGGCCAGGTCCAGCACGCTGGACGCCCGCTGCCGGTCCTCCTCTTCCTGCCGTGCCGCCCTCTCCCGGTCCTCCGGCGCGGCTGCCGGTGCCGGGCGCGTGGCGGGCCGCTCCCGGCACCAGGAGGCGATCCCCATCAGCGTCTCGTCGAACCGGATCGCGGAACACACCCGTATGGTGGCCACCCGGGCCTTGGGGAGGGAGACCGTCAGCACTCTCGACGACTCGTCGAACCGGGGCGGGCCGTCCCCTTCCGCCAGCCTCAGCCGGAACGAGCGGGGCCGGTGCCAGACGGTGCCTCCCCACGGCACCTCGAACGCCTCGCCGTCCCGCATGCCCGGCAGGTCGAGCAGCAGGGCCCCTTCGGCGAGAGGCTCGCGAAGACAGGGCAGCTCGATCTCCTCGCCCTTGTACCGGACGGTGGTCAGAGGGTGCTCCGGGTCGGCGGCGGGCGAGTCGACCGGTTCCACCTCCACGTCCGGCTGTGCCGGATCGTCGAGCGAGCCGTTCTCGCGGGACGCCAGCGCGTAGCCCGCTTCTCTGGCCGCGCGGTCGCGCGAACCGATGGCCCCGTCGAGCAGCCCGTGCCACTCGACGGACTGCAGCGATGCCTTCGGAGCCACCAGATGCCGTTCGTCGACCCCGCTGAAGGGCGGGTGCCCGCCTCTCGTGACCAGCGGCGAGCTGTTGCGGTCGGCGGCGTACTGTTCGGCGGTCCGGGCGGGTTCCCCCTCCCGCGGCGTCTCGCCCGCCGTCCCGGGGGTGCCGGCAGCGGCGTCGCAGTCGACGGCGAAGCCGCTCTTGCGGCCGAGCTCGGTGAGGGAGCGACAGCCGGGGACGCCGTCGGCGTCCGCCCCACGGAAGCCTTGCTCGCGCTGCTCGGCTGCGTACGCGTCCTGGGTCTGCCGGCCGAAGTGCCCGGTCGCACCGGCGGGGATGGGGTGGTCGCGCGCGATCAGGGCCTGCTGGACGAGGCGTACGTCCTCGTTGGTCCGCCCGGGCTGGACATCGGCCAGTACGACGATCCGCGGCTGCGTGCCGGGGGTCTCGCCGCCGGCCGGACCGGGCTCGCTGCCCGGGGTGCTGCGGATGACCATCCGGGTCACCGAGGCGCCCTCGGCCAGGGGCGTCCTGGGTACCACGACGGGAGCCGGAACGGACTCGAAGCGCCGGAACACCAGTGGCCCGTCCCCGGGCAGAACCCGGTCGCCGTGGTCGTCCTGCTCCACCAGGTCGTCGGCTTCCCGCAGGGTGAGGCCGTTGCCCGCCAGGTCGACGGTGCGCAGCCGTATCCGGTAGCCATGACCGAACCTCAGCCGGGGCAGTGAGCCCTTTTGCACCCCGATGTCGATCTCCAGCGGCAGGCGGGTCCGCGCCGCGTTGGCAGGTTCGACGACCTCGTCGGGCGCCCCCTCACCGATTCCCAGGACCCGGCCGGGACGGGGGGCGGAAAGGGACCAGCCTTCCCAGGTCGTGAGCCGTTCGGGCACGTAGAGCTCGTCGCTGTCGGCATCGGCCGGCGGGGACGCCAGGTTGACCTGGAAGAAACCCTCGTCGTCGGCGGTGAGAAGCGGCTCGCCACGACCGGGGGAACGGTAGGCGACCGTCCGTGCGTGCAACGAGTACCAGCGTTCCCGGGTGCTGTCCCAGACGTCCATCCGGTGGCCGCGGACCAGGTCTTCGGCGAAGAGTTCGGGCATGGCGGCCGAGCCGGGCCGGTCCGGGCCTTGCCCGTCCCCCGCCCGCTTCCTCGCCTCCAGTACGGCGGCGGCCGCGTCGTTGTCCTGGGCCGTCTTCGCGAAGTCGGCCGCGAGGACCTGCTTGCGACCGTCGCGGACCAAGGAGACCCCCTGGGTACGGACCGGAGCGAGCCCCTTGGACCCGGGTGGGTCCGTGGCCGGATCCGGGGCTGCGGCCCCGGCCGGATCCCGGGCGAGTTCCGCCAGCTTCAGCGCGGCTCCGTCGATGTCGGCCTGCTCCAGAGAGAAGTCCGTCTCGGGCAGCGCCACCAGGCCGAGCGCCGGGGAGGCCAGTGGGTCGGTCCCGAACGCCCGGGGCGCGGCGACGAACACCTTGCGATCGGGGAGGAAGACGTACCGTGTGCGCGGGCACAGGTCCTGGGAACGCGGGCCGAGTTCGGACACCCAGTCGGGGTCCACACTCAGGAGGTGTTCACCGTGGGAGACGGGGATGCGCTCGGCCGGCAGGAGAAAGTCCAGGATCAGTCCGAGCCGCCGGAGCAGAGCCGGGTGGTCACCGAGTGATGTGAGCATCTGGTGGAAGTCCGGATCCGGTTTCTCCGGCGCCGGCGGTGGTGCCTCGCCGCCGCCGATCGTCGCCGCGCTGCGGCGTGGCGGCCGGTGGAAGTCCTCCAGTTCGGCGAGACTCCGGCGCATGCGGATGGCCCGGGAGGCGGGTCCGGGCGCCTCGGAACTCATCATCGCCTGCATGAGGGAACGCGTCTCGGGTGGCCGTTCGGGATGCTCCCTCGCCACCTGCCGGTAGAACGTCCGGGTCGTGTCGCTGACGCCCTTGGCCGAGTAGGTGCGGGCCGCCTCGGCCCGCCCGGCCAGGTTGTCGAAGACATAGGGCTCCAGCGGGGTGTCCTCGTGGAAGAGTTTCGTCCACAGCGTGGTGTCGGGGGCCGGGCCGGACGGCCGGAGGGGACCGACGGGAGAGGGTGAGACGCCGTTTTCCGGCCGGAACGCGAAGGTGGCGTCGTTGACCTTGTCGGGCCAGGCGAGGAAGTCACGGAACGGCGACAGCGCGCCGCGTTCCGGCTTCACGGGCGGCCCGGTCGCCGGGTCCGTGTCGGGGACACCCAGCCGGGGAGTGACGAAGACCGAGACCTTGACCTGGCTGCCGTCCTCCGACAGCCCCGCCGGGAGTACCGTCCACAGCACACTCTGTTCGAACTTCATGATCACTCCACCCGCTCACGGGTCACCGTCGAAGGCCAGGCAGTAGTCCTCCCAGTGCGTCTCCTTGTCGAAGCAGTCGACGAACGCGGGGTCGCCCGGCGCACCGGAGAAACTCCGCTCGAGACTGAGGGATACGGACTTGCTGAAGAAGGCGATCTTCACGCTCACCGTGAGGGTGCCCCTCCCCCGCACCACCGACTCGTTGCCGCGCTTCTCGTACGTGAGCTCCAGGTAGAAGTCGACGGAGACGGTGACGATGCCCAGCACGCACAGGAAGCCGTTGCAGCGCAAGTAGCCGCCCACCTTCACGTCGCCGTCCCCGACCTCGAAGCGGACACCGGCCATGACCGTCACTCCGCCGCTCGCCACGCCCAGGTTCAGCGCCGCGCCGCCACCGAACTCGATGGCGCCCTCGGCCTGCCTGATCCCCTTCTCCGCGTCGACGAGCAGGGAGAAGTAGCCACCGCCGCCGAAGAGGGAGACGGTGACGTTGAAGGGGCGCTGCCGCTCGGAGACGGAGAAACGGAAGGAGACGGCCTTGTCGTTGGTGAAGGGGATGCACAGTTCCGTGCTCAGGGAGACGTTCGCCAGCGAGAAGACACCCACCCCGATGGCCGGGAGCGCCAGCGCGTACCCCGTGCGGATGCCCCAAGGCTGGACATCGACGAACGCGCCGGAACCGAAGGCGTCGGCGGGCAGGGCGCTGCGCAGCGTGTCGATGAACCGCAGCTCTCCCAGAAAGGCCAGTTCAAGGCCGGACGCCGACACCTCCGGCTTGTTGCCGGGGACGGCCTTGAACCTCAGATCGGCGATGCTCACGCGGGCGACGCCGGCGACCTCCAGGGCGACATCGCACAGGCGGCCCTCGATCGACGTCTTCCGCCCGGCGTCCTTCGAGACGGTCGTCCGTGCGTCCAGGGTCAGCACCGCGTCGGACACGTCCAGGAGGAGTGCCTTCCCCTGCGGTCCCGGATCCGGCTGGCTCAGCCTGGTCTTCCACACGTAGCGCAGTTCCTTGCCCACGCCGCCCGCGAGGTCGCGGATGCGCAGCACCGGGGCCGGGATCCCTGCGCGCGGGTCGTCCAGCATGGACTGGATCTCGCTGTCCCCGAGCTGCTTCAGACGGTCGAGATCCTGCCTGCCGATGGGCGCCACCAGGGGGCCCAGGTCGATGAAGCCGAGCAGCTTGGCTGCTCCGAAGGCTTTCCGGATCTCGTCGACGGGTGCGTCGATCTCTCCGTCGGGTCCGGTCTCGAACATGTCCGGCACGACACCCGCCTGGCTGGTGATCGCCTTGACGGCGGCATTGGGCCGGGCGAGACCGCCGGCCTCCTCCGCGGCGAACTCCAGGGCGACCGGATGCACCAGGTCGAGGTAGGCGCGTGCGGGATGTGCCGCCATGCCGCGGGTGCGATAGACATCGTTGAACCTGACGAGCCTGTCGCCCGTCGTCGCGGTGAACTGTTCGAGGGCCGGGACCCGTACCTCGGCCTCGGAGACGACGAGCGTACCGGCGAGCGGATGTTCGCCTCCGGCCACCTTACGGGTCATCTCGAAGACCAGCTTGCCGACCGCGTGACTGGTGCTGCCGGGAGCGCCGGCGGGTGGCTCCGCCATCGCCATCACCTGCCCGTCCAGCGGCCTTCGAACCCGGTCCCTGAGGTTCGCCTCGTCCGGCGAGTACCGGCGCCTCAGCTCTTCCCATTCACCGGCCCATGCGGCGGGCACGAACACCAGCGGCGTGGTGAAGCTGACCTTCCGCCCTTCGTGGTCGGTCCCGAGGACGGTGAACCGGTGGTCGTGCTCGCCGTCCTGGAGTTCGACCCAGAACGGCGGCGGGTCGTCCGGGTGTTCGGGGGTGCGCGCGAGCGGGGCGGGCTTGAGGAGCGGAGTGACCCGGTCGGTGACGCGCAACAGGCGGAAGGGCATCTCGCGGCCCTGATGCGGGAAGCCGGTGTTCTCCCCGTAGCGCACCTCCGGTTCACGCAGGACGATGCGTTCCTCCTGCTGAAGGTAGGCCACGATGCCGTCGTCCCGGTGGGCGACGAACAGCCGCTTGAACTCCTTCACCAGCAGGGCCGGGTGTCCGGTGGAGAGGAAACCGCGGGTGACGACTCGGACGAACTGGTCACGTCCCAGCCCGGTCACGTGGTCGTACGCCGCCAGGTCCGGGCGGCGCCTGCCGAGCGTCGCGAGCTGCGTGGTGGCGCCGTCGGACACGCGGTCCCAGGCGCCGTGCAGGTGGGCGGAGGCGCCCAGGGGGGTCACGAGGAATTGCTCGGCACGCAGCGGGGCACTGGGCAGCACGATGGGCGCGCCGGTGACATCGATCAGCTCTGCCCGGCTGGTGAGGGTGACCAGGTCCGCCAGGTTCGCCGCACTCAGGGGGACGCGCACGGGGACGGGGGCCCGGCCCTCGGCCGTCCGCAGGGCGCGCAGCAGCGCCTCACCGCCCCCTTCGCCGCTCAGCCGGGCGTGCCACAGTCCCGTGCGTCCGTCGGCGCGGTGAAGCTCCGGCCGGCACGCCCAGGTGACGGGTTCGTCGTAGGTGAGGAGGAGCCGGGTGGGGAACTCCAGGACGCTGCCGGGGAGCCCGGTCGCGGTGCCGCCCGGCTGAAGGAGCGGCACGGTCAGCGGCACCAGCCGTTCCCAGTCGAGCAGGGATTCCAGGGACAAGTCCAGGCTCCGCACCTCGGGCGGCACCGAGAAGACGAGCTGGGAGCCGCCCGAGGTGAACGCCTGCACGGAGCCGGGTGGGGTGGTCATGTCGTCGAGCTGCGGGACTTCCTCCAGGACGTGCTGCGGGGGCAACCCGACCAGGATGAGCGTCGGCGCGGCCGGTTCCCTCCGCACCAGGCGGTGACCGTCGAACCGGAGGTTCACCAGGCCGATGTCGGCCACGAGCATGTCCGCCGGGCGCACGACTCGGAACGGTCCCACCGCGCCGTCGTCGCCGGGACGGTCGGGACGACCGCCACCGCCGGGATGGCCGGGACGGCCGGGGCGACCGCCGCCCCCGGGACGGTCCGGACGACCACCATCCCCAGGACGGTCCGGACGGCCCCCACCCCCGGGACGTCCCCCTCGGTGATGGTGTCGCACCTCCTGCCACGGTGTCAGCCTGGCGGGAGGACGGCTGTGGGAAGCCATGAGGGAACCCCCTCATACGAGGGAAAGAAAGGGAAGAAAGCCCCCGTCCGAGGCCGCTCGCCTCTCCGTTCCCATGGTGCTCCGCAGGGCGGAACATCACCAGTGAGCCCCCGACCCTGCTGATCACCTTCCCGCGGGCTCCGCTTCCCGCGGGCCGCCCGCGCGGGGCCGCGGAGCCTGGCGCGGCGCGGCGGCCGGTGGGAGGCTGGAGGTGCTGTGGCTGTACGCCGCTCCACGCTCTCGCGAGGAGGGATGATCATGACCAAGCGTCTGGTCGTCTGCTGCGACGGCACATGGAATTTCGCCGACCAGCCGAGCAAGACGAATGTCGCCAAGGTCGCCCTGTCCGTGCGCCGGGGGACCGCCGCCGGGAAGGAGCAGCGCGTCTACTACAACAGCGGCGTCGGCACCCGCCGGCGGGAGCGACTGCGCGGCGGCGCGTTCGGTGTGGGGCTGTCCCGGAACGTCGTGGACGCCTACCGGTTCCTCGTCGAGACGTACGAACCCGACGACGAGTTGTTCCTCTTCGGCTTCAGCCGCGGTGCGTTCACCGCCCGCAGCCTGGCGGGCCTGGTGCGCAACAGCGGCATCCTGCGCCGGGACCACGCCGACCGGATCCCGCAGGCATGGGCCCTGTACCGGGACCGGATCGAGCGGCCGAACGGCGCGGCCGCCACCTTGTTCCGCCGCTCGTACGCGTACGAGACGGAGATCGGCTTCGTCGGGGTGTGGGACACGGTCGGCGCCCTGGGCATCCCGGTCCCGGACGCACCCTTGCTGCGGCCGACGGCGAACCGTTTCAACCACCGCTGGTCGTTCCACAACACCGATCTGAGCCGCTGGATCAAGGCGGCCTTCCACGCGCTCGCCCTCGACGAGCAGCGCTCGGCGTTCCGGCCGGCACTGTGGCACCAGCAGCCCGGCGCCGCCGCGCAGGGCCAGGAGTTGAAGCAGGTGTGGTTCGCCGGGGTCCACAGCGATGTAGGTGGCGGCTACAAGGAGACGGGGCTGTCCGACATCGCCCTGTTGTGGATGGTCGACCAGGCCCGCAGGCACGGGCTCGAATTCGACGCCGATGCACTCAGCGCCGAGGGGCCCCGGGTGATGAAGCCCGAGGAGTGCGTCGACTTCCGTGTGCGGCCGGACGCTGCATGCGCCCTGCACGTCTCACGGACGGGCATGTACCGGCTGGCCAAGCCGCTGCACCGGCCGCTCCTGGAGGCGGTGAACGACGCCGGTGAGCCCGACGGCAACGAGTTCCTGGCGGTGCCCGCGAAGGAGCGCTACGACCGGAACACGGACTACCGGCCGCCCGCGCTGGAACGCTGTTTGGGCAGGCCGCAGCGCATCCGCCTGGAGCCCGTCCTGCTGCCCGGCCTCGCCGCCGGCCTGCCGCCCATGCCCCCCGTTGCGTCCGGCCCGGGAACGGCGGCCGACGCACAGGGGGGACTCGGCCGCGCCACATGACGCCGTGGCGTGGCGGAAAGGCCGGCGCCGGCCGGGCGGCGCTCCTTTTCTCTTGCGCAGGTCGGTTTCTCCTGCGGCCGCTGCGGTAGCACGCGCGGCGTGGTGTTCCCGTTTGCGGGATGCTAAGGACAGGAGAAGAGTGGATTTATATCGAGCCTGCATTCTTCCGGATTCAAATATCCTGAAGCCGCCGTCGCCGGAGGAAATAATCCGCAGCGGACGGAACAGCACAGCACGAAGCGCATCTGGAACCATCATGGCCAGAATCTCCCGGCGATACGTCCTGCGCGCGGTGAACGCATCCCTTCTGGCCGGGGCTCTCGCGTTGCCGGCCGGTCTGACGATCGCAGCGGCGGAGCCCCCAGGCGGGGAAAGGGGCATGCCCGAAGTGCCCGCTCAGACCACAGAACCTCCGCCACCCCCTTCGCCCCCTTTCTCTTATACAAAG
>NZ_WYCT01000262.1 GCF_011008945.1 Streptomyces harenosi | reverse complement strand
GCCCCCGCCTCCCCGGCCGCCCACGAGAAAGGGCCCGTATGACGGCGTCCGGCCCTCTCCTCCTCCTGGCCCTGCTCGCCTGCGCCGCCTACACGGCCGCCGCCGCCCGGCTGCGCCGCCGCGGGGACGCCTGGCCCTGGTAACGGGACGCCTGCTGCTGGCTGGCCGGCGCGGTGTTCGCCGCCGGGGTGGCCCTGCCCTGGCAGACCTGGCTGCCCCCGTTCACCGCGCACATGGCCGCCCATCTCGCGGCCGGCATGGCCGCCCCGCTGCCGGCGGTCCTGGCCCGTCCGGCCACCCTGGCCCTGCGCGCCCTGCCGGTGCCCGGCCGCCGGGCGCTGCTGGCGGTGCTCCACTCCCGGCCCGCCGCCGTGCTCGCCTTCCCGCCGGTCGCCGCGGTCCTCGACATCGGCGGTCTGTGGCTGCTCTACCGCGCTCCCCTGCCACCGGGGCTGCACCACAGCCCCTGGCTGCACCTCCATCTCTTCGCCGCCGGATGGCTGTTCACCTTCGCCGTCCTCGCCGTGGACCCGCTGCGCCACCGCACCGGGCTCGCCCTGCGGGCCGCCACCCTGCCGGCCGCCGCCGCGGCCCACGCCGTCCTCGCCAAGACCCTGTGGGCGGCGGGCCCGCCGGGCACCGGGTACGCGCCCGCGGATCTGCACCGGGCCGCCCCGCTGATGTACTACGGCGGCGACGTGGTGGAGATCGCCCTGGCCGTGATCCTGGCCCGGCAGTGGTACCGCGCGCAGGGACGCGCCCTGGCCCGCCGCTCCCGCCCGGCCCGGCGTCATGCCCCGGGCCCCGGCGGGGTACCCGGTGACGCACCGCCGGAGCGGACCCCCCGTCCCCTCCGGCCGTCCGACCACCGGCCCCGTCACCAGGAGGCATCACGATGACCCAGCACACCCCGTCCCAGGCCGAGGGCGAGCGCGACGACGAGCCCACCGCGCCCGACCCGGAGCGCCCGACCCCGTCCCAGGCCGAGGGCGACCGGGACGACTCGGACGACTCCGGCACCGGGACCGCCGAGCGCTCCGGATGAGACCGGCCCGGGCCCCGGCGACGACCGCCCCGGGGCCCGGACCACGACGCGGGGCCCGCGGCACCCGGCGGGCCTGACGGTCCATCGGGTGAAGACCGGTGCCCGAACGGCCCAGGGCCCCCGCGTCACCCGCGCCGGGCACCCGGCGCCCTGCTGCACTCGCGCCATGAGCGGACCTCTCGATCCGGACACCCGGCGCCGCGTCGCGGAGAACCGGCGCAACTGGGACGCCAGGGCCCGTGTGCACGCCGACAGCCCCTCCTACAGCCCGGCCGGGCGAGCGGCCGAGACCCGCTTCCACCCGCGCGAGTGGGAGCACCTGGGACCGCCGGCCGGACGGACGGTTCTGCACCTGCAATGCCCCATGGACCTGCTGTGGGAGACGGACTGGCTGGACCGGCCCCGCTGGGACGGCATGATCCAGGTCGCGCCCGGCTGGTGGCGCAGGCCCGAGGGCGGGACGGCCCGGAGGCGCGCGGTGGCCCCCGGGCTCGCGGGCGGGCGGAAACGGTTCTCCAGGAGAACCTCGCGGTGGGGCGGGTGGGACTCGAACCCACGGCCGACGGATTATGAGTCCGCTGCTCTAACCGGCTGAGCTACCGCCCCATAGCGGCGTGTCGCGTACATGTGTGCGCGCCGTCTGCCGCAGCATAGCCGCTCATACGATCTCCTGCTTCGGATGGTCGGCTTCGCCGGGCGTTCGTGACCTTGAGGACTGCCCTGGGTGCCGTGCCGGTTCCCCGGGCGGGCGGCCCGCCCGGAACCGGCCCGGGGCCGGACATGAAAAAGGACCCCGCAGGGCCCTCGTTCACCATGCTCCCCCGACTGGACTCGAACCAGTAACCTGCCGGTTAACAGCCGGCTGCTCTGCCAATTGAGCTACGGAGGACCGAGCTCCCCCGACTGGACTCGAACCAGTAACCTGCCGGTTAACAGCCGGCTGCTCTGCCAATTGAGCTACGGAGGAATGACTCGTTGCATCGAACGCTCTTGCCTGGGTATTCGCCAGGGGGCGGGCGCTCGCTGCGACACATACATTAGCGCAAGCAGGGGGGTGCTCCGCCAATCGGTACTCCCCGGCGCCGATCGCCGCACCGAAGACCGATGCAGGGACCAGGCAAGGAAGGGTGGCCGTCATGCGTTACCGGCTCACGTTCGTCGTCGGACTCGCTGTGGGTTACGTGCTGGGCACAAGGGCCGGACGCGAGCGCTACGAGCAGTTGAAGAAGTCCGCCCGGCGGGTCTCCCAGAACCCCGCCGTGCGCAACACCGCGGAGACGGCCGCCCAGCAGGGCCGCCAGTTCGCGGACAAGGCGTACCACGCGGTGAGCGACAAGGTCGGCGACCGCATGCCCGACTCCGTCGGCCAGCGGGTGCGGTCCCTGCGGGAGCGCAGCGCCAACGGCCGCGCGGACGACTGGGGCACCAGCGGCACCTAGCAACCCGGGGGGTGTCCGCCCGCCCGGCACGGCCACCCCCCGCGGTGCGGCAGAATTTTCGCCATGGGGATAGTCGCCGGGTTGGACAGTTCGCCCGATTTCACTCGTATCGTCGTCTGCGACACCGACACGGGGGCCGTACTCCGGCAGGGATACGCGCCCCATCCGGTGGAGAGCCCCGAGGGCGGGGGCCGTCCCTCCGACATCGACCCGCAGGCGTGGCTGCTCTCCCTCGGCGAGGCCGCGGCCGGCGGGCTGCTGGAGGGCGTGCAGGCCATCGGGGTCTCCGCGCAGGCGAACGCCGTCGTGCCGCTGGACGCGCAGGGCAACACCGTGCGGCCGGCGATGACCGGGGGCGACAAGCGCGCGCAGGTGGCGGCGGCCGATCTGGTCGACGCCCTCGGCGGGCGCGAGGCGTGGGCGCAGGCCGTGGGCTGTGTGCCGCAGGCCGCGCATCCGGTGACCAAGCTGCGCTGGCTGGCGCGGACCGAGCCGGAGGCCGCCGCGCGCACCGCCGTCCTGCTCCAGGCCCACGACTGGCTGGTGTGGCAGCTCCTCGGGCGGCCGATGCGCAGGACCACGGACCGCGGCGGGGCCTCCGGCACCGGCTACTGGTCGGCGGCCGGCGGCGCCTGGCGGCCGGACCTGGTGGAGCTGGCGCTCGGGCACCAGGCGGTGCTGCCGGAGGTGATCGGCCCCTCCGACGCGGCCGGCACGACGCCGGAGGGGCTGCTGATCTCCGCCGGGACCGGGGACACGATGGCCGCCGCCTTCGGGCTCGGGATCGGGCTCGGGGACGCCGTGGTGTCCCTGGGCGCGTCGGGTTCCGTGATGGCCGTGCACTCCGAGCCGCTCGTCGACCACTCCGGCATGATCACCGCCCTGGCGGACGCGACCGGCCTGCACCTGCCGGTCGTCACCACCCTGAACGCCGTACGGGCCCTGCGCGGGACCGCCGAGCTGCTCGGGCTGCCGGATCTGGAGAGCCTGTCCGAGCTGGCGATGAAGTCCACGCCGGGGGCGCACGGGCTGGTGCTGCTGCCCTATCTGGAGGGCGAGCGGACCCCGGCCCTCCCCCACACCGCGGGGACGCTGGCGGGGCTGCGGCGGGAGTCGATGAAGCCCGAGCATCTGGCGCGGGCCGCGTTCGAGGGCATGCTGTGCGGGCTCGCCGACGCCCTGGACGTGCTGCGCGGCCGGGGCGTGGAGGTGCGGCGGATCTTCCTGCTGGGGCCGGCCGCGGAGCTGCCCGCCGTGCAGGCGGCGGCCCCCTCGCTGTTCGGGACGCAGGTCGTCGTGCCGCAGCCCGCGGACTACGCCGCGATCGGCGCCGCGCGGCAGGCGGCCTGGGCGCTCGGCGTGTCGCAGGGCGCGCTCGACCCGCGGATCCCGCCGGCCTGGCAGGGGGCGGTCGCCCAGGTGCTGGAGCCGGGCGAGGAGCTGGCGGCGGGTCAGGCGGTACGGCAGCAGTACGTGTCGGTGCGCGAACAGACCCATCCGGGGGCGTTCCGCGTCTAGGGTCTCTCGTCTGGATCGGGCCGGAGCAGGGAGCGGGGTCTGGTGCCGTGCATCGCGAGGCGGAGGACGGCGCCATGGCGGAGCCAATGGCCACCGGCGACACGCGGCGAGGCAGGGTGCCGGGCCCCGCGAGCCCGGCCTGATCCGGACGAGAGGCCCTGGGGAACCGTCCGCAGGAGCCGGATCCGGCGGCCTGTCGGGTTAATCGGTTGAGGTAACGCCGGTGGAGTGTTCGACGATAGGGGCCACGGGCAACCGACCGCCCCTCCCGCCGACCCCGAGAGACCGAGCGTGCTCATACGACTTCTGCGGACCTTCCTCAGGCCCTACAAGCAAACGATCGCCTTACTGGTGGCGCTCCAGTTCCTCCAGACCTGCGCCACGCTGTACCTGCCGACCCTGAACGCGGACATCATCGACCGCGGGGTCGTGCGGGGTGACACCGGTTACATCCTGGTCTACGGCGCCCTGATGATCGGCATCTCGCTGGCGCAGGTCGTCTGCAACATCGGCGCCGTCTACTACGGCGCCCGCACGGCCTCGGCGCTGGGCCGGGACGTGCGGGCCGCCGTCTTCGACCGGGTGCAGTCCTTCTCCGCCCGTGAGGTCGGTCACTTCGGCGCGCCCTCGCTGATCACCCGGACCACCAACGACGTCCAGCAGGTCCAGATGCTGGCCCTGATGACGTTCACGCTGATGGTGTCGGCGCCGATCATGTGCGTCGGCGGCATCGTGATGGCGCTCGGCCTCGACGTGCCGCTGTCGGGGGTGCTGGTCGCGGTCGTGCCGGTGCTGGGCATCTGCGTGACGCTGATCGTGCGCCGGCTGCGCCCGCTGTTCCGGGCCATGCAGGAGCGCCTGGACACGGTGAACCGGGTGCTGCGCGAGCAGATCACCGGCAACCGGGTCATCCGCGCCTTCGTCCGCGACGAGTACGAGCAGCGGCGCTTCGGGAAGGCCAACGCCGACCTGACCGAGGTGGCGCTGGGCTCGGGCAACCTGCTGGCGCTGATGTTCCCCGTGGTGATGACGGTGGTGAACGTCTCGTCGATCGCGGTGGTGTGGTTCGGCGCCCACCGGATCGACAGCGGCGGCATGGGGATCGGTGATCTGACGGCGTTCCTGGCCTATCTGATGCAGATCGTCATGTCCGTGATGATGGCCACCTTCATGTTCATGATGGTGCCGCGCGCGGAGGTGTGCGCCGAGCGCATCCAGGAGGTCCTGGACACCTCGTCGAGCGTGGTGCCGCCGGCGGCGCCGGTCACGCGGCTGCGGCAGCGCGGCCACCTGGAGATCCGGGAGGCGGGTTTCCGCTACCCGGGGGCCGAGGAGCCGGTGCTGCGGGGCGTCCGGCTCGTGGCGCGGCCCGGTGAGACGACCGCCGTCATCGGGTCGACCGGCAGCGGCAAGTCCACGCTGCTCGGGCTGGTGCCCCGGCTGTTCGACGCGACCGAGGGCGAGGTGCTCGTCGACGGCGTGGACGTGCGGACCGTCGAGCCCGCGCTGCTGGCCCGCACGGTCGGGCTCGTGCCGCAGAAGCCGTATCTCTTCGCGGGGACGGTCGCGACCAATCTGCGGTACGGCAATCCGGACGCGACCGACGAGGAGCTGTGGCACGCGCTGGAGGTGGCGCAGGCCAGGGAGTTCGTGGAGCGGCTGGAGGGCCGGCTGGACGCGCCGATCGCGCAGGGCGGGACCAATGTCTCGGGCGGCCAGCGGCAGCGGCTCGCCATCGCCCGCACCCTGGTGCAGCGGCCGGAGATCTACCTCTTCGACGACTCCTTCTCGGCGCTCGACTACGCCACCGACGCGGCCCTGCGCGCGGCGCTGGCCCGGGAGACCGCCGAGGCGACGGTGGTCATCGTCGCCCAGCGGGTGGCGACCATCCGGGACGCCGACCGGATCGTCGTCCTCGACGAGGGCCGGGTCGTCGGCACGGGCCGCCACGAGGATCTGATGGCCGGCAACGACACCTACCGGGAGATCGTGCTCTCCCAGCTCACGGAAGCGGAGGCTGCCTGATGGCCGGGCCTGCGGCGCGGATGATGGCCGGGGGCGGCCCCGACCAGCGCACGATGGACTTCAAGGGGTCGGGCAAACGGCTCCTGGCCCAGTTCAAGCCGGAGCGGGTGACGCTCTGGGTCCTGCTGCTGTGCCTGGTCGTCAGCGTCGGCCTCAGCGTGGCCGGGCCGAAGATCCTCGGCCGGGCCACCGACCTGGTCTTCGCGGGCATCGTCGGGCGGGACATGCCGTCCGGGGCCACCAAGGAGCAGGTCCTCCAGGAGATGCGGGAGCGCGGCGACGACGGGGTCGCCGACATGCTCCGCGGCACGGACTTCACCCCGGGCCGGGGCATCGACTTCGCCGCCGTGGGCGACGTCCTGCTGCTCGCCCTGGGCACCTTCCTCGCCGCCGGGCTGCTGATGGCGGTGGCGACACGGCTGGTGAACCGGGCGGTCAACCGGACCGTGTACCGGCTGCGCGAGGACGTGCAGACCAAGCTGTCCCGGCTGCCGCTGTCGTACTTCGACAAGCGGCAGCGGGGCGAGGTGCTGTCCCGGGCCACCAACGACATCGACAACATCGGGCAGACGCTCCAGCAGTCGATGGGCCAGCTCATCAACTCGCTGCTGACCATCGTCGGCGTGCTCGCGATGATGTTCTACGTCTCCTGGATCCTGGCGCTGGTCTCGCTGGTGACCGTGCCGCTGTCGTTCGTCGTCGCCACCCGCGTGGGCAAGCGCTCGCAGCCGCAGTTCGTGCAGCAGTGGCGGACCACCGGCACGCTGAACGCGCACATCGAGGAGATGTACACCGGACACACGCTGGTCAAGGTGTTCGGGCGCCAGGAGGAGTCGGCCGAGCAGTTCGCGCAGCAGAACGAGGCGCTGTACGAGGCGGGGTTCAAGGCGCAGTTCAACAGCGGGATCATGCAGCCGCTGATGATGTTCGTCTCCAACCTGAACTACGTCCTCGTCGCGGTGGTCGGCGGGCTGCGGGTCGCCTCCGGCTCGCTGTCCATCGGTGACGTCCAGGCGTTCATCCAGTACTCGCGGCAGTTCTCGATGCCGCTGACGCAGGTGGCGTCGATGGCGAACCTGGTGCAGTCGGGCGTCGCCTCGGCGGAGCGGATCTTCGAGCTGCTGGACGCGGAGGAGCAGGGGCCGGACCCGGTGCCGGCCGAGAAGCCGGCCGAGCTGGTCGGCCGGGTGGAGCTGGAGCGGGTGTCGTTCCGCTACGACCCCGACAAGCCGCTGATCGAGGACCTGTCGCTGAAGGTGGAGCCGGGGCACACCGTCGCCATCGTCGGGCCGACGGGCGCGGGCAAGACCACCCTGGTCAACCTGCTGATGCGGTTCTACGAGGTCTCCGGCGGGCGGATCACCCTCGACGGTGTCGACATCGCGCGGATGTCCCGCGACGAGCTGCGCGCCGGGATCGGCATGGTGCTCCAGGACACCTGGCTGTTCGGCGGCACCATCGCGGAGAACATCGCCTACGGCGCCGCGCGCGAGGTGACGCGCGGGGAGATCGAGGAGGCGGCGCGGGCCGCGCACGCCGACCGGTTCATCCGGACGCTGCCCGACGGGTACGACACCGTGATCGACGACGAGGGCAGCGGGGTCAGCGCCGGTGAGAAGCAGCTCATCACCATCGCGCGGGCGTTCCTGTCCGACCCGGTGATCCTGGTGCTGGACGAGGCGACGAGCTCCGTCGACACCCGTACCGAGGTGCTGATCCAGAAGGCGATGGCGAAGCTGGCGGCCGGGCGGACGTCGTTCGTCATCGCGCACCGGCTGTCGACCATCCGGGACGCCGACACGATCCTGGTGATGGAGAACGGGTCGATCGTCGAACAGGGCACGCACCACGACCTGCTGGCGGCCGGCGGGGCGTACGCCCGGCTCTACCGGGCCCAGTTCGCGCAGGCGGCCGCCGAGGTGGACTAGCCGGGCCCGGCGCCCGGGGCGGTGCCGTCGCGGCGGGGCGCCGGGCACCGCCCCCTCCCCCGTGCGGGGGCGGGGCCCGGCGGCCGCATCGCGCTCCTAGTGCAGGTAGCCCCGGAGTTGTTCGGCGTAGGTGTGGTCGCGGAGCTTGCCGAGGGTCTTGGACTCGATCTGCCGGATGCGCTCCCGGGTCACGCCGAAGATGCGGCCTATCTCCTCCAGCGTGCGCGGACGGCCGTCGACGAGGCCGTAGCGGAGCTGCACGACCTTGCGTTCGCGCTCGCCGAGGGTGGACAGGACCGCCTCCAGGTGCTCGCGCAGCAGCAGGAACGCGGCGGACTCCACGGGGCTGGCGGCGTCGCCGTCCTCGATCAGGTCGCCCAGGGCGACGTCGTCCTCCTCGCCGACCGGGGCGTGCAGGGAGACGGGTTCCTGGGCGAGGCGCAGGACCTCGCCGACGCGCTCGGGCGGCAGGTCCAGGTGGGCGGCGACCTCCGCCGGGGTCGGTTCGCAGCCGCGTTCCTGGAGCATGCGGCGCTGGACGCGGACGACGCGGTTGATGAGTTCCACGACGTGGACGGGGACGCGGATGGTGCGGGCCTGGTCGGCCAGGGCGCGGGACATGGCCTGGCGGATCCACCACGTGGCGTAGGTGGAGAACTTGTAGCCCCGGGCGTAGTCGAACTTCTCCACGGCCCGGATCAGGCCCAGATTGCCCTCCTGCACGAGGTCGAGCATGGTCAGCCCGCGGCCGACGTACCGCTTGGCGACGGAGACGACCAGCCGCAGGTTGGCCTCGATGAGCCGGCGTTTGGCCATGCGCCCCAGGACCACGAGCCGGTCGAGGTCCCCGGCGAGCCGGCTGTCGAGGTCGGGGGTGGTGTTCAGCTTCTCCTCGGCGAACAGCCCGGCCTCCACACGGCGGGCCAGCTCGACCTCCTCGGCCGCGGTGAGCAGGGGTATCCGGCCGATCTCCCGCAGGTACTGGCGGAACAGGTCCGACGAGGGCGCGCCGGGCTCGGGACGGGCGGGCGGCGCCTCCACCGGCTCCTCGGTGCCCTCGGGCTCCACGGGCTCCACGGGTTCCGCGAGTTCGGCCGGCTCCGCGGGCTCCACCGGCTCCACGGGTTCCGCGAGCCCGGCCGGCTCCGCGGGCGCGGCGGGGTCGGCGGGCGGCACCGGCCCGGCGGGCCGCGCGGGCCCCGCGGACGCGGCCGGCCCGGTGGTCCCGGGCCCGGGGGCCGGCCCCGTCGCCGTCTGCGGCCGCGGCTGCGGGTGGTGCACGGCGTGGCGCACGGCACGGCTCCGTGCGGGGACCGCGAGGAGGACGTCGCCGTCGGCCTCCGCTTCCCGGTCGTCGGCACCGGACTCGTGGGTCTGGGTGAGGGTCTGGGTCTGCACGGGGGCGACCTCCAGGATGATCGCTGCCGGGGGGTGCGGCAGCGGTACTTCGGGAGCGGAGTCGGCGGCCTCGCCGCTGTCCGTCCCGTACGCGACGAGGGGAACGGCGGGGGTGGGGACCCGCGGGGGACGGGCCGGCCGCGCTCCGGGGACTCAGGCACCGGACCCCCAGTGTGGGGTACGACACATCGCCGCCACGAGGGGCGTGCGGTGACTTTTTGCGTCCGGCCGGTGACCGGCTGATGCCCCGGGCCGCCGCGGGCGGCTCAGCCCCGGAGCGGCGAGGGACCCGGGGCGCCCGCCGGGCCCCGGCCCCTCACAGGGCCGCCGCGCCGTGCTCGCGCAGGGCCTGGTCGTACTGCTGGAGGACCCACAGCTCGTTCTGCACGGCGGCCGACTGGGCCGGGTCGCCATGGGTGCCCAGGCGGGTGAGCTGGCTCTGGATGTCGCGGATGCGGCGCTCCACGGCGCGGCGGCGGACGGTGACGAGCTGCGCCCCGGCGTAGGTCTCGTCGACCTCCTTGCGCAGCATGATCGCCTCCACCGCCAGCTCGGTGACCATCGCGCGGACGGTGTCGTCGGGGGCGGCCTCGCGGACCCGGACCAGATAGCCCTGCGGGTCCTGGACGCCCGGCTCGGCGCCTCCGGCGTCCAGGATGGCCTGGCGCACGGCCGCGTAGGGCGGGGCGGTGAACTCGTCGACCCCGTAGGCGTCGAAGGCCGGGGAGACCAGCTCGGGGCGCTGGAGGGCGAGCTTCAGCAGCTCGCGCTCGGTGGCGTAGACGGGGTTGCGCAGGTTGAGCGCGGGGCCGCGCTCCGGGGACTCAGGCACCGGACCCCCAGTGTGGGGTACGACACATCGCCGCCACGAGGGGCGTGCGGTGACTTTTTGCGTCCGGCCGGTGACCGGCTGATGCCCCGGGCCGCCGCGGGC
>NZ_WYCT01000261.1 GCF_011008945.1 Streptomyces harenosi | reverse complement strand
GGACGGCTCCCCCCGCCCCCCATAACGCCGTGCAGAGGGCGGAACGAGAGCTGCTCCGCCGGCACCCGCGCGGACTACGGTGACCGCCACCGCACCTCCCCGGCACACCGGCCCCGCGTGCCGCCTCCTCCCCCGTTCCCCCATCCCAGGAGACCGAGGAACCGCCATGACACCACCCGCACCGGATGCCTCCGGCGACGGTCCCGACCGCCGGATCAGCCGCAAGACCCTGCTGCGGGCGGCCATCGCCGCAGGCGCCGCCGCCCCGCTGCTCACCACCGGCACGGTGGCCCTGGCCCGGGACGCCCGCTCGACGGGAACCTCCCTGACGCCGACGCCCCTGTGCGACGACGGCGACGGCCCCACCCACGAGCAGATGGAAGGCCCCTACTTCAAGCCCAACTCCCCGCTGCGCACCGACCTGGTGACCCCGGGTTCGCCGGGCACCCCGCTGACCGTCAGCGGATACGTCTTCGGCCGCAACTGCGTCCCGCTCTCCGCCGTGCTGCTCGACTTCTGGCAGGCCGACGCCTCCGGCGCCTACGACATGGCCGGCTACGCCTTCCGCGGCCACCAGTTCACCGACGCCAAGGGCGCGTTCGTGCTGCGCACCATCGTGCCCGGCCTCTACCCGGGCCGCACCCGGCACATCCACGTCAAGGTCCAGGCGCCCGGCCGCCCGGTGCTGACCACGCAGCTCTACTTCCCCGGCGAGCCCCGCAACGGCACCGACGCGCTCTTCGACCCGGCGCTGCTGATGAACGTCCGCGACTCCGGCGGGCGCAGGGAGGGCGCCTTCGACTTCGTCCTGGACGTGGCGGGCGTACCGGGCCCGGGCGAGCCCACCGACCCGCCGACCGAGCCGCCGGGCGGCACCTGGGCGCCGGGCCGGCCGTACGCGGCGGGCGACCGGGTGACGTACGACGGCACCGCCTACCGCTGCCTCCAGGCCCACACGTCCATGCCCGGCTGGGAGCCGCCCCGCGTCCCGGCCCTGTGGGGCCGCGCCTGAGCCCCCACCGCTGACCCCGGCCCGGCCAGGGAACGAACGCCCGGGAACCAACAAGGCCCCGACCGTGAGATAGCTCACGCCTCGGGGCCTGCCCCATGCCGCCAAGGGCCTCCGCCACCAGGGCCGGACGGAAACGAAGAACGGGCCCCCACCGTGACTTTCGTCACCGGCGGAGACCCGTCCAACGGTTCTCTCTGTGCGCGAGGGGGGAGTTGAACCCCCACGCCCTTGCGGGCACTGGAACCTGAATCCAGCGCGTCTGCCTATTCCGCCACCCGCGCATTGGGTGTGTCTTCCGGCTCCGTTCCTTTCGGCCCGGCGCCTTCCGACACCCAGAACATTAGCACGCCCGTGGGGGTGGATTCACATCCCTCGCTCCCGGGCGCCCCAGGTCACCCCCGGGACGCCCCCCGCGGGCCGCGCCTGCGTCTCGACGGAGGTCCGTTCACGTATCAACCTCGTACCGGTCCCTTCCGTCTCCCCAGGAGCCGGGCCGGGTGCACAGCCGGGTGCGGGACACTGGTCTGCGACCGCCTCTACGATCCTGGGCAGAAGTACGGACAGCGCACTTCTCCACGCGTTCGAAGAGGAGCGCCGCAGGGAACTTCGACAGGCGACGGCAGTCGTCGGCCGGAGCCCGCCGGAGCCGGCGGGACCCTGTGGGGACCGACGGGCCTCGACACCGGCCGGCCGGGCCGACAGGGGGAACCAGCCGATCGACCGGCGCGTGGATACGATCAGTAAGCAGTACCAAGTAGGCAGCACGCAGGTAAGCAGTACGCGGACAGGCAGAGCACAGGGCGGCAGCGGCGGAGGAGGTGCCCCATGGGAGTCCTGAAGAAGTTCGAGCAGCGTCTCGAAGGTCTGGTCAACGGCACCTTCGCCAAGGTGTTCAAGTCCGAGGTGCAGCCCGTGGAGATCGCGGGAGCGCTCCAGCGGGAGTGCGACAACAACGCGACCATCTGGAACCGGGACCGCACGGTCGTCCCCAACGACTTCATCGTGGAGCTGAGCACGCCGGACTTCGAGCGGCTCAGCCCCTACTCCGGGCAGCTCGGCGACGAGCTGGCCGGCATGGTGCGCGACTACGCCAAGCAGCAGCGCTACACCTTCATGGGCCCCATCAAGGTCCACCTGGAGAAGGCCGACGACCTCGACACCGGCCTGTACCGCGTGCGCAGCCGTACGCTCGCCTCCTCCAGCAGCCAGCAGGCCCCCGGAGCGCCCGCGGCCCCTCCGGCCGGGCGGCCCGGTGGCTACGGCTACCCGCCCGCCGCCGCGCCCGCGCCGCCCGCCGGCGCCCCGCCCATGCCGTCCGCGCCGCCGCCCGGCGCCCCGGCGGGGCGGCCCGGCGGATACGGCTACCCGCCGCCCGCGAGCGCCCCGCGGCCGCCGGCCGCCGCGGCCGGCGGGCGCACCCGCCACTGGATCGAGATCAACGGCACCCGCCATCAGATCTCCCGCCCGACGATGGTGCTGGGCCGCAGCACCGACGCCGACGTGCGGATCGACGACCCCGGCGTGAGCCGCCGGCACTGCGAGATCCGGACCGGAACGCCCTCGACGATCCAGGATCTCGGATCCACCAACGGCATCGTGGTGGACGGGCAGCACACCACCCGCGCTACGCTCCGCGACGGCTCGCGGATCGTCGTGGGCAGCACCACCGTTATCTATAGGCAAGCCGAAGGGTGATCCGGGGGCAATGTCAGAGCTGACCCTCACGGTCATGCGGCTGGGTTTTCTGGCCGTACTGTGGCTGTTCGTGATCGTGGCCGTGCAGGTCATCCGCAGCGATCTGTTCGGTACGCGCGTCACCCAGCGCGGGTCTCGACGGGACGCGGGCCGCGCGCAGCAGGCCGCGCGCCAGGCGCCGCCCCCGCAGCGCCAGCAGGCGAGCGGAGGCCGGGCGCGGCGCAACGCTCCCACCAAGCTGGTGGTGACCGAAGGCACACTCACCGGCACGACCGTCGCCCTGCAGGGCCAGACCATCACCCTGGGCCGGGCCCACGACTCGACGATCGTGCTGGACGACGACTACGCCTCCAGCCGCCATGCCAGGATCTACCCGGACCGCGACGGCCAGTGGATCGTCGAGGACCTGGGCTCCACCAACGGCACCTATCTGGACCGGACCCGGCTGACGTCCCCCACGCCGATTCCGCTGGGCGCGCCGATCCGCATCGGCAAGACCGTCATCGAGCTGCGGAAGTAGTGCTACGTCATGAATGAGCGCGAGCGGAGCGAGCACGCAGCGGCGGTCCCCCGCGAGGATCCCGGCGCGCTCCCGACCGGAGGGTGGGCAGTGTGGCTCGACACGACCGGCTTCATGCGGAGCCGACGGGCGAGGTGCGCATGAGTCTGTCACTGCGCTTCGCCGCCGGTTCCCACCGCGGCATGATCCGGGAGGGCAACGAGGACTCCGGTTACGCCGGCCCGCGCCTGCTCGCCATCGCCGACGGCATGGGCGGCCAGGCGGCCGGCGAGGTCGCCTCCTCCGAGGTGATCTCCACCATCGTCCCCCTCGACGACGATGTGCCCGGTTCCGACATCCTCACCTCCCTCGGCACGGCCGTCCAGCGGGCCAACGACCAGTTGCGCCAGATGGTGGAGGACGACCCCAGCCTGGAGGGCATGGGGACCACCCTGACCGCGCTGCTGTGGACCGGGCAGCGACTCGGGCTCGTCCACGTCGGCGACTCGCGCGCGTACCTGCTGCGGGACGGCGTGCTGACGCAGATCACGCAGGACCACACCTGGGTGCAGCGCCTGGTCGACGAGGGCCGCATCACCGAGGAGGAGGCCAACACCCATCCGCAGCGGTCGCTGCTGATGCGGGCGCTGGGCAGCGGCGACCACGTCGAGCCCGACCTGTCGATCCGCGAGGTGCGCGCCGGCGACCGGTACCTGATCTGCTCCGACGGGCTCTCCGGGGTCGTCTCCCACCAGACGCTGGAGGACACCCTCGCCAGCTACCAGGGCCCCCAGGAGACCGTGCAGGAGCTGATCCAGCTCGCCCTGCGCGGCGGCGGGCCCGACAACATCACCGTCATCGTCGCCGACGTCCTGGACCTGGACACCGGTGACACCCTCACCGGGCAGCTCTCCGACGCCCCGGTCGTGGTCGGTGCCGTGGCCGAGAACCAGCACCAGATCGGTGACAACGGCATCATGCAGACCCCGGCGGGGCGCGCCGCCGGCCTCGGACGCCACGCGCGCGGGAAGGGCGGCGGGGGCGGCGAGTTCGGGCCGCCCGGCAGCGGCGACACGACGGGCTACGCCCCGGCCGGGGACTTCGGCGACGACGGCGACGGCGACTACACCAAGCCGCACAAGAGCCGCAGGTGGCTCAAGGGCTCCTTCTACACCGTGCTGGCCCTCGCCGTGATCGGCGGCGGGCTGTACGGCGGCTGGCGCTGGACGCAGACCCAGTACTACGTCGGCGCCAAGGAAGGGCATGTCGCGCTGTACCGGGGGATCAGCCAGGACCTGGCCTGGGTGTCGCTGTCGAAGGTCGAGAAGGACCACCCCGAGATCGAACTCAAGTACCTGCCGCCCTACCAGCAGAAGCTGGTCAAGGCGACCATCGCCGAGGGCGGTCTGGAGAACGCCCAGGCGAAGATCGAAGAGCTGTCGGTACAGGCGTCCGCCTGCAGGAAGCAGGCCGAGCGGCGTGCCGCAGAGAGCGAGAGCAACGCGAAGACGGGCGAGGGCCGGACCGGGGGCGCCACGGGGGCCTCCCGTGTCTCCTTCATCACCAAGGCCACGCCGGCTCCGGACCCGACGGGCTCGCCGTCGGGTGCCGCGTCCGCCCCGTCGTCGTCCCCGTCTCCGTCCACGACCGCACCCACTCTCAGCCCCGGCCCCAGCCTCTCGGAGGAAGAGCAGAAGGTCGTCTCGCTGTGCGGTAAGCAGTAGGCAAGCCGTGAGAGGCCCTGTTACACGATGAGCAGTACGAACACACCGCACTCGCCGACGCACCACACGTCCACGATCGGCGCGATCGGCGCGCCCAGCCGCCGCAACACCGAGCTCGCGCTGCTGGTGTTCGCCGTCGTCATCCCGGTCTTCGCCTACGCCAACGTGGGCCTGGCCATCAACGACGAGGTGCCCGCGGGGCTGCTGAGCTACGGGCTCGGCCTCGGTCTGCTGGCCGGCGTCGGCCATCTCGTCGTACGGAAGTTCGCCCCGTACGCGGACCCGCTGCTGCTGCCGCTGGCCACGCTGCTGAACGGGCTCGGGCTGGTCGCCATCTGGCGGCTGGACCAGTCCGAACTGCTGCAGTCGATCAAGCAGGCGGGCACCGCGGCACCCCGGCAACTGCTGTACACGGCGCTGGGCATCGCCCTGTTCATCGCGGTGGTGATCTTCCTCAAGGACCACCGCGTGCTGCAGCGCTACACCTACATCTCCATGGTCGGCGCGCTCTTCCTGCTGCTGCTGCCGCTGGTCCCGGGCCTCGGCCAGAACATCTACGGCGCCAAGATCTGGATCTCGGTCGCGGGCTTCTCCATCCAGCCCGGCGAGTTCGCCAAGATCGTGCTGGCGGTGTTCTTCGCGGGCTACCTGATGGTCAAGCGGGACGCGCTGGCGCTGGCCAGCCGCCGCTTCATGGGGCTGTACCTGCCGCGCGGGCGCGACCTCGGCCCGATCCTCGTGGTCTGGGCGATCTCGATCCTGATCCTGGTCTTCGAGACCGACCTCGGTACCTCGCTGCTCTTCTTCGGCATGTTCGTGATCATGCTGTACGTCGCCACCGAGCGGACCAGCTGGATCGTCTTCGGTCTGCTGATGTCCGCGGCCGGCGCCGTCGGCGTGGCCAGTTTCGAGCCGCACATCCAGCAGCGCGTGGACGCCTGGCTCGACCCGATGCGCGAGTACACGCTCTCCCGCGCCAACGAGGTCGGCCACTCCGAGCAGGCCATGCAGGCGCTGTGGGCGTTCGGCTCCGGCGGCACCCTCGGCACCGGCTGGGGCCAGGGCCACTCCGACCTGATCCGGTTCGCCGCCAACTCCGACTTCATCCTCGCCACCTTCGGCGAGGAGCTGGGCCTGGCCGGCGTCATGGCGCTGCTGCTGCTGTACGCGCTGATCGCGGAGCGCGGCGTGCGCACCGCCCTGGCCGCCCGCGACCCGTTCGGCAAGCTGCTCGCCATCGGCCTGTCCGGCGCCTTCGCCCTCCAGGTCTTCGTCGTCGCCGGCGGTGTGATGGGGCTCATCCCGCTGACCGGTATGACGATGCCGTTCCTGGCGTACGGCGGTTCCTCCGTCATCGCCAACTGGGCCCTGATCGGCATCCTGCTGCGCATCAGCGACACCGCCCGCCGTCCGGCGCCCGCTCCCGCCGCCAACCCCGACGCCGAGATGACCCAGGTGGTCCGCCCGTCATGAACAAGCCCCTGCGCCGTATCGCGATCTTCTGCGGCCTGCTGGTCCTCACGCTGCTCATCCGGGACAACTGGCTCCAGTACGTCAAGGCCGACGACCTGAAGGACGACGAGCACAACCGCCGGGTCGCCATCGCCCGGTACGCCAGCCCGCGCGGCGACATCATCGTCGACGGCAAGGCCATCACGGGGCACGCGACGACCGACGGCGACTTCAAGTACAAGCGCACCTACAAGGACGGCGCGATGTGGGCGCCGGTGACCGGGTACGTCTCGCAGGTCTACGGCGCCACCCAGCTCGAGGCCATCGACGACGGCATCCTCACCGGCAACGACGACCGGCTCTTCTTCCGCAACACCCTCGACATGATCACGGGCAAGCAGAAGGAGGGCGGCAACGTCGTCACCACCCTCAACGCCGCCGCGCAGAAGGCCGCGTACAACGGCCTGAAGGCGCAGGGCGGCAAGGGCGCCGTGGTCGCCCTGGAGCCGTCCACCGGCAAGATCCTGGCGCTGGCCTCCTTCCCGTCGTACGACCCGTCGACCATCGCGGGCGACGGCGCCTCGGACGGCAAGGCGTGGCAGAAGCTCCAGAAGAAGAACAACCCGGACGACCCGATGCTGAACCGGGCGCTGCGCGAGGTCTACCCGCCCGGCTCCACCTTCAAGGTGGTCACCGCCGCGGCGGCCCTGGAGCACGGCAAGTACACGGAAGCGGACCAGAAGACCGAGACCCCGCTGCCGTGGATCATGCCGGGCACCACGACCCCGCTGAAGAACGAGGGCAACATCCCCTGTGAGGACGCCACCTTGCGGGTCGCCCTCCAGTACTCCTGCAACACTGTCTTCGGCAAGATCGGCGCCGACCTCGGCAACGAGAAGATGCTGGAGACGGCCAAGAAGTTCGGCTTCACGGAGGAGCAGTTCACGCCGGTGCGCTCCAGCGCCTCGGTCTTCTCCGACGACATGAACGACTCGCAGACCGCGCTGTCCTCCATCGGCCAGTTCAACACGGCGGCCACCCCGCTCCAGATGGCCATGGTCGCCGCGGCCGTCGCCAACAACGGCACGCTGATGAAGCCGTACATGGTCGACGAGCTCCAGGCCCCGAACCTCGACACCATCGAGAAGACGGACCCCGAGGAGTACAGCAAGCCGCTGTCCGCGGAGAACGCGCAGATCCTCCAGTCGATGATGGAAACCGTCGTCAAGGACGGCACCGGCAAGAACGCGCAGATCCCCGGCGTCACCGTCGGCGGCAAGACCGGTACCGCCCAGCACGGCGTGGAGAACAGCGAGAACCCCTACGCCTGGTTCATCTCCTACGCCAAGCAGAGCGACAACAGCTCCCCGGTCGCGGTCGCCGTGGTCATCGAGGACGAGAACGCCAACCGTGACGACATCTCCGGCGGCGGCCTGGCGGCGCCGATCGCGAAGAGCGTGATGGAGGCCGTCATCAACAGCAAGAAGTGAGGCCGCGGCAGCGGCCGGAGCACGGCGCATGAGCGGAAAACCCCGTACGTCCGGGCGGTGAGCGTCCGGACGTACGTGACTCCGCTCACGTCCGTGTCACATCGGTGCACGTTGCGATACCGGTCCTGTATCGGCTGACCGGCTTTGGCCAGGTCACACAAAGCGAGCCGGGTACGGTAGGCCCGGACGGCAGTCTGCGGCCGCGCACGCGTGCCGGTCGGGACCGACGGAGAGGGCTGGTAGGTAACCATGGAAGAGCCGCGTCGCCTCGGCGGCCGGTACGAGCTGGGCCAAGTGCTCGGCCGTGGTGGCATGGCGGAGGTCTACCTCGGACACGACACCCGCCTCGGCCGCACCGTGGCGGTGAAGACGCTGCGCGCGGACCTCGCGCGCGACCCCACCTTCCAGGCCCGGTTCCGCCGGGAGGCCCAGTCGGCCGCCTCGCTCAACCACCCCGCGATCGTGGCGGTCTACGACACGGGCGAGGACTACATCGACGGGGTCTCCATCCCGTACATCGTCATGGAGTACGTCGACGGCTCCACCCTGCGCGAACTGCTGCACAGCGGGCGCAAGCTGCTGCCGGAGCGGGCCATGGAGATGACCATCGGCATCCTCCAGGGCCTGGAGTACGCCCACCGCAACGGCATCGTCCACCGCGACATCAAGCCGGCCAACGTCATGCTGACCCGCAACGGCCAGGTCAAGGTGATGGACTTCGGCATCGCCCGCGCCATGGGCGACGCCGGGATGACGATGACGCAGACGGCGGCGGTCATCGGCACCGCCCAGTACCTCTCCCCGGAGCAGGCCAAGGGCGAGCAGGTCGACGCCCGCTCCGACCTGTACTCCACCGGCTGCCTGCTGTACGAGCTGCTGACGGTCCGTCCGCCCTTCGTCGGCGACTCCCCGGTCGCGGTGGCCTACCAGCACGTCCGGGAGGAGCCGCAGGCACCCAGCGTCTTCGACCCCGAGATCACGCCCGAGATGGACGCGATCGTGCTGAAGGCGCTGGTCAAGGAGCCGGACTACCGCTACCAGTCGGCCGACGAGATGCGCGCCGACATCGAGGCGTGCCTCGACGGGCAGCCGGTCGCCGCCACGGCGGCGATGGGCGCGGCGGGCTACGGCGGCTACCCCGACGACCAGCAGACGACGGCGCTGCGCGCCGACTCCGGCGGGCACGGCGGCGCCACGACGGTGCTGCCGCCGATGAACCCGGACGACGGCGGCTACGGCTACGACGACCGCCCCGACCGGCGCCGGCAGAAGAAGTCGTCCACCTCCACCGTCCTGCTGGTCCTGGCGGGCATCCTCGTCCTGGTCGGCGCCATCCTGATCGGCAAGTACGCGGTCGGCAACGGCGGGTCCGGCGACGACCCGGTCGCCGTGCCCAATCTGGTGGGCCAGACGCAGGAGGCGGCCGGGGACCTGCTGGCCAACGTCGACCTGAAGGTGGGGACGATCACGCGCGAGCCCTGCGAGGAGCAGCCCAAGGGCAAGGTCTGCGAGCAGGACCCGGCCCAGGGCCGCGAGGTCGACAAGCAGACCGCCGTCAACCTGGTGGTGTCCACGGGCGCCCCGAAGGTGACGGTGCCGAGCGTGATCGGCCTGAGCCTGGAGGAGGCCCGGTCGAAGCTGGAGGGCGACGACTACCAGTTCAAGGTCAAGACCGAGGAGCGGGAGACCTCGGACACCCCGGGCACCGTCCTGGACCAGGACCCGGTCAAGGGCAACGAGGTGGAGAAGGGCTCGACGATCACCCTCGTGGTCGCCAAGGCCGTGCAGAAGTCCACGGTGCCGGACGTCATCGGCCGGGACTGCGACTCGGCCAAGGCCCAGATGTCGGCGAGCAACCTGGTCGGCAACTGCTCCGAGCAGGAGACCGACGACCCGAACCAGGTCGGCAAGGTCATCTCCACCACGCCGCAGGCCGGCCAGCAGGTCGACAAGGGATCTCCGGTG
This sequence comes from Streptomyces harenosi, assembly GCF_011008945.1. Taxonomy (GTDB): domain Bacteria; phylum Actinomycetota; class Actinomycetes; order Streptomycetales; family Streptomycetaceae; genus Streptomyces; species Streptomyces harenosi. The sequence goes on along the minus strand of NZ_WYCT01000261.1, from coordinate 503 downwards.
CAGATCATCGTCGGCAAGGCCAAGGCGGTCGAGCAGGTGCAGGTGCCGGGCAACCTGGTGGGCATGTCCCTCAAGGACGCCCGCAAGACGCTCCAGGACACCGGTCTCCAGGTCGGCAACGTAGGCGGCTCGCAGGACGACAACGCCCTGGTGCTCACGTCGGACCCGGCCCCGGGCACGACGGTCGACAAGGGCTCCGCGGTGAACCTGGTGACCGTGGGCGGCGCCGGGCGGGGCAACGGGGACGGGAACGGGAACAACGGGGACAACAGCGGCTTCATCGGCGGTCTGCGCCATGAGGACGACTGACCCGGCCGCCGCCGTCACCGGACCATGAAGGAGCCCGGGCCCCCTGCCGGCAGGGGGCCCGCGCTCTTCCACGAGGAGATCGGCCGGGGGCGGAGCGCCCGAAGGATCAGCCGGGGGACCGGCCGTCGAACCAGCCGGGCGACCGGCCGGGGGACCAGCCGGGGGGATCAGCCCCCGGCGGGGCGGGCCCGGGG
>NZ_WYCT01000260.1 GCF_011008945.1 Streptomyces harenosi | reverse complement strand
CCCGGCCTTCTCGCCGCCACCGGTCCAGACCCCGGACGGCGGCCCGCACGGCGGCCCGGCCCCGGACCCCGGCCGCCCGGACGGCGACACCGGCGCCTGGTCCCGGCCCGAGCCGCCGCTGACCGCCCCCTGGCCGCACACCGAGGGCGCGGCGCCCGCACCGGCGGCCGGCACCCGCGGGCCCAGCCGCCGGGTGGTGTGGTCGGTGCTGGCCGGCGCCGCCGTGGCCGGTGTCTGCGCGGCCCTGGCGCTCACCGTGGTGGCCGGCGGCGACGGCGACGGCGGGGGCGGCCGCACCGACGGCAGGACCGCACCCACCGGCACCGCGCCGGCCTCCACCGGCGAGCCCTCGGAGCAGGCCACGGAGACCCCCGGGCCCTCCCTCGGCGAGACGGCGGACCCGTCCGGCACACCCCCCGAGCTCCCCGCCGGGTACGAGACGTACTCCGACCCCGAGGGCTTCACCCTCGCCCGCCCCGCGGGCTGGACCCGCGAGGCGGTCGCCTCCCAGTACGGCATCGACGTCGTCACCTACCGCAGCTCCGACGGCGAGCGCCGCCTGCAGATCTTCGAGGTGGCGGAGGCGTCGCCCGACGAGTCCTTCGAGCTCTTCCTCTCCGAGGACACCCCCAAGGCGGAGGGTTTCGAGCAGCTCTCCCTGGAGAACCTGGACGACGGCGACTTCACCGGCACCCGCCTGGAGTACCTCGCCGCCTCGCTCAAGGGCGGGCCCGGCATCGGGACCTGGCACGTCGTCGACCTGCGCTTCCAGGCGGCGGACGGCAAGGTGTACGCGATCGCCGCGTACGGCCCCGACGCCGACGGCCGGGACGACGAACGCGAGCTGGTGGACACGGCCGCCGGCCACTTCTGCCCGCCGTACACCGAGTGCGGGACGGACGCCGGGCCGGTCTGAACCCCGCCCGCCGCCGGGCCCCGTGCTATGTCCGCTTCTGTCCTGCCTGATCCGTGACGCGGCACACTTTCGGCCGCCGATTCCGCATGCCCGCGAAAGGCCGGGGGCAGGGGCTCCCGGTCCCTGTGAGTGACACCTGTGTGACACAGGGGCGCCGAACAGGAACGGAAGGCAATACCGGATATGGCGGAGACGACACACCACCGGGCAGGCACGGCACGCACGACCATCCACGCCGGAGGGGAATGGCTGCACGCCGCCTCCGGCGCCACGCGCGAGATCGTCGACCCCGCGGACGCCCTGCCGTTCGCCGTGGTCGCCGAGGGCGACGAGAAGGACGCCGACCTGGCCATCGCCGCCGCCCGGCGCGCCTTCGACGAGGGCGCCTGGCCGCGCACCCCGGCCGCCGAACGCGCCGCCCTGCTGCGCCGCGTCGCGGACCTGCTGGTGCGCGACCGCGACGAGCTGGGCCTGCTGGAGAGCCGGGACGCGGGCAAGACCGTCGAGGAGGGCCGCGTCGACGTCGACTGCGTCGCCGACGCCTTCCGCTACTTCGCCGATCTGGTGGCCGCCGAGGCGCCCGGCCGGGTCGTCGACGCGGGCTCGCCCGACATCCACAGCGTGGTCGTGCACGAGCCGGTCGGCGTCTGCGCGATGATCACCCCCTGGAACTACCCCCTGCTCCAGGCCAGTTGGAAGATCGCCCCGGCGCTCGCGGCCGGCAACACCTTCGTGATCAAGCCGAGCGAGATCACCCCGCTGACCACGGTCGCCCTCGTCGGGCTGCTCGCCGAGGCGGGCCTGCCGGCCGGCGTCGCCAACATCGTCACCGGCCCCGGCCACACCGTGGGCGCCCGGCTCGCCGAGCACCCCGACGTCGACCTGGTCTCCTTCACCGGCGGTCTGGCCAGCGGCGTGAAGGTCGCCCGGGCCGCCGCCGCGACCGTGAAGAAGGTCGCCCTCGAACTGGGCGGCAAGAACCCCAACGTCGTCTTCGCCGACGCCTGCGCGACCGAGGAGGGCTTCGACACCGCCGTCGACCAGGCCCTCAACGCCGCGTTCATCCACAGCGGCCAGGTCTGCTCCGCGGGCGCCCGCCTGATCGTGGAGGAGCCGCTGCGCGAGCGGTTCGTCGACGAACTCGCCCGCCGGGCGCGGAAGATCCGCCTGGGCCGCGGCACCGAGGAGGGCGTCGAGTGCGGGCCGCTCGTCTCCGAGCAGCAGCGCGCCAAGGTCGAGGCGTACGTCGCCTCGGCACTGCGGGAGGGCGCGGTGCTGCGCTGCGGCGGCCGGCGCCCCGAGCCCTCGCCGCTGCGGCCGGCAAGCGGCTACTTCTACGAGCCCACCGTCCTCGACGGCTGCCACCGCGAGATGCGGGTCGTGCGCGAGGAGGTCTTCGGGCCGGTCCTCACCGTCGAGACCTTCCGCACGGAGGACGAGGCCGTCGCCCTCGCCAACGACACCGAGTACGGCCTAGCGGGCGCCGTCTGGACCGCCGACGCGGGCCGCGCCCGGCGGGTGGCCGGACGGCTGCGCCACGGCACCGTCTGGATCAACGATTTCCACCCCTACCTCCCGCAGGCGGAGTGGGGCGGCTTCGGACGCAGCGGCACCGGCCGGGAACTCGGGCCGGCGGGCCTGGCCGAGTACCGCGAGACCAAGCACGTCTACCAGAACCTCGCGCCCAGGCCGGTGCGCTGGTTCGCGGGCTGACCCGCCGCACGCCCGCCCTCCCGCTTCCCCACCGGGTGCCCGCCCGCGCGGGCACCCGCCCCCCGCGTCCGCCGCACCGGCCGTACGACCGGTCGTACGCACCGGTCGTAGGACCGGCCGTACGCGCCGGCTTCCCGGACCGACGTCCCCGCATCCACGCCCAGGAGTGAGCACCCCCATGCCCGAGACCACCCACGAGTACGACTACGTCGTCATCGGCGGCGGCACGGCAGGCTCCGTCATCGCCTCCCGCCTCACCGAGAACCCCGATGTCACCGTCGCCGTCATCGAGGGCGGCCCCAGCGACGTCGGCCGCGACGACGTGCTGACGCTGCGCCGCTGGATGGGCCTGCTCGGCGGCGAACTCGACTACGACTACCCCACCACCGAGCAGCCGCGCGGCAACTCGCACATCCGGCACAGCCGCGCCCGGGTGCTGGGCGGCTGCTCCTCCCACAACACGCTGATCGCGTTCAAGCCGCTGCCGTCCGACTGGGACGAGTGGGAGCGGGCCGGCGCCAAGGGCTGGGGCCCGGTGCAGATGGAGGCGTACTACGCCCGGCTGCTGAACAACATCGTCCCGGTCGACGAGAAGGACCGGAACGCCATCGCCCGCGACTTCGTCGACGCCGCGCAGGCCGCGCTCGGCGTGCCGCGCGTCGAGGGGTTCAACAGGAAGCCGTTCACCGAGGGCGTCGGCTTCTTCGACCTCGCCTACCACCCGGAGGACAACAAGCGCTCCTCGGCGTCGGTGGCCTATCTGCACCCGGTGATGGACGAGCGGCCCAACCTGACGATCTGGCTGGAGACCTGGGCCTGCAAGCTCCACCTGAACGGCACCCGCGCCGAGGGCGTGCACGTGCGCACCAAGGACGGCGAGGAGATCCTGGTCCGCGCCCGCGACGAGGTCGTGCTGTGCGCGGGCGCCGTGGACTCGCCCCGGCTGCTGCTGCACTCGGGCATCGGCCCCGCGGCCGACCTGCGCGAGCTCGGCATACCCGTGGTCCACGACCTGCCCGGCGTCGGCGAGAACCTGCTGGACCACCCCGAGTCGGTCATCGTCTGGGAGACCCACGGCCCCATCCCGGAGAACTCGGCGATGGACTCCGACGCCGGCCTGTTCGTGCGCCGCGACCCGGCGCACCCGGGACCGGACCTGATGTTCCACTTCTACCAGATCCCGTTCACGGACAATCCGGAGCGACTGGGCTACGAGCGGCCCGAGTTCGGCGTCTCCATGACCCCGAACATCCCCAAGCCCAGGAGCCGCGGCCGTCTCTACCTGACCAGCCCCGACCCGTCCGTCAAGCCCGCCCTGGACTTCCGCTACTTCACCGACCCCGACGACTACGACGGCCGCACCCTCGTCGACGGCATCCGCATCGCCCGCGAGATCGCGAAGACCGAGCCGCTGGCGGGCTGGCTCAAGCGCGAGGTGTGCCCGGGCCCGCAGATCACGGGCGACGCCGAGCTGAGCGAGTACGCCCGCAAGGTGGCGCACACCGTCTACCACCCGGCGGGCACCTGCCGGATGGGCGCCGAAGCCGACGAACTGGCCGTCGTCGACCCCGAGCTGAGGATCCGCGGCCTGGAGGGCATCCGCATCGCCGACGCCTCCGTCTTCCCGACGATGCCCGCCGTCAACCCGATGATCGGCGTCCTGATGGTCGGGGAGCGGGCCGTCGACCTGATCGGCGGTGATGCCCGGTGAGCGCCGCCACCGCCTCCGCCCCGGACACCCCCGCGGTCTTCTCCGTGGACGGCCTGTGGAAGGTCTTCGGCCCCAAGGCCCACCGCGTCCCCGCCGACCCGGAACTGGCCGCGCTCTCCCCGGCCGAGCTGCGGGCCCGCACCGGCTGCACGGCCGCCGTCCGGGACGTCGGCTTCGAGGTGCGCAAGGGCGAGGTCTTCGTCGTCATGGGCCTGTCCGGCTCCGGCAAGTCCACCCTCGTGCGCTGCCTGACCCGGCTGATCGAGCCGACCGCCGGGACCATCGCCATCGACGGCGAGGACGTCCGCGCGATGGACCGGGCCCGCCTGCGCGACCTGCGCCGCCACCGCGCCGCGATGGTCTTCCAGCACTTCGGGCTGCTCCCGCACCGCACGGTCCTGGACAACGTGGCCTACGGCCTGGAGATCCAGGGCGTCGGCCGCGCGCAGCGGCGCGCCCGGGCCGCCGAGATGGTCGCCAAGGTCGGCCTGGCCGGACTGGAGCGGCGCAGACCCGGCCAGCTCTCCGGCGGTCAGCGCCAGCGGGTCGGCCTGGCCCGGGCGCTGGCGGCCGACCCGGAGGTCCTGCTCTTCGACGAGCCGTTCAGCGCGCTGGACCCGCTGATCCGCCGCGACATGCAGGAGGAGGTCGTACGGCTGCACCGCGAGGAGGGCCGCACGATGGTCTTCATCACCCACGACCTCCAGGAGGCCCTCAAACTGGGCGACCGCATCGCCCTGATGCGCGACGGCCGCGTGGTCCAGCTCGGCACCCCCGAGGAGATCGTCGGCTCGCCCGTGGACGACTACGTCCGTTCCTTCGTCCAGGACGTGCCCCGCGAGCAGGTGATGACGGTGCGCACGGCCATGCGCCCGGCCACCGCCGACGAGGCCGGCCACGGCCCGGCGCTGCGGCCCGGCGCGACGGTCGCCGAGGCGATCGAGGCGGTCGCCCGGGCCGGGGCGCCGGCCCGGGTGGTGGACGCGGGCCGCTGTCTGGGCGTGGTGGACGCCGACGCCCTGCTCGGCGTGGTCGCCGGGACGAAGGGCCCCTGCGCCGCCGGGGCACCGGCGCCCGGCGCCCCCCGGGCCGCGACGGAGGGTCCCGCCGGTGCGGGAACGGAACGCCCCAGGGAGGCCGTCTGATGGCCACCGTCACCGCGGGCGCCCCGCGCGCCGCGCTGCCCGGCCCGCTGCGCCACCGCGCCGTCGGCAAGCTGCTGCTGCTCGCCCTGGCCGCCGCGGTCCTGGTGCCGTTCGCCGCCGCCCGGTGGGGCAGCGGCGGCTGGCCGGCCGCGCTCACCGTCGACCTGTCCGCGCCGCTGGGCCGGGCCAGCGACTGGATCATCGACAACCGCGACGGCCACCCGCTGTTCCTCTACTTCCTCGGCCACGTCAGCAACGCCGTCGTCGTCTCCGTACGCGCCGTCTACCTGGTGCTCCTCGGCGCGGGCTGGGCCGGGGTCACCGCGCTGGGCGCGCTCGTCGCCTGGCGGGTGGCCGGGGTGCGGCTCGCGCTCGGCACGGCGGCCGCGTTCCTCGCCTGCGGCGTGCTCGGCATGTGGGTGCCGACCATGCAGACGCTCGCGCTGATGGTGGTGGCCGTCGCCGCGTCGGTCGCCGTGGGCGCCCTGCTGGGCCTGGCCGCCGGCCTGTCCGGCCGGATGGACCGCCTGCTGCGCCCGGTGCTGGACACCATGCAGGTGCTGCCGGCCTTCGCCTACCTGCTCCCCGTCGTCCTGGTCTTCGGCATCGGCGTCCCCGCCGCCGTCCTGGCCACCGTCGTCTACGCCGCCCCGCCCATGGCCCGGCTCACCGCCCTCGGCCTGCGCGGCGCCGACCCGGAGGTGCTGGAGGCGGTTGAGTCCCTCGGCACCACCGCCCGCCAGCGGCTGCTGACCGCCCGCCTCCCGCTGGCCCGCAAGGAGCTTCTCCTCGGCCTCAACCAGACGATCATGATGGCGCTGTCCATGGCGGTCATCGCCTCGGTCATCGGCGCGGGCGGCCTCGGCGACCGCGTCTACCAGGCGCTCGCCTCCGTCGACGTGGGCGCGGCCCTCGCGGCCGGCATCCCGATCGTGCTGCTCGCCGTGGTACTGGACCGGGTCACCGGGGCGGCGGGCCGGCGGCTCGGCACGGCGGGGAGCAGTCCGGCCGGGTGGCTGTACGCCCTCGCCGCCGCCGTCGCCGTCGCGGTGGCCGGACGCCTGCTGGGCCGCCTGGACTGGCCCGGCACCTGGGTGGCCGACATCGCCGCACCGGTCAACCGCGCCGTCGGCTGGACGACCGCGCACCTGCACTCCGGCGTGCCCTACGTGGGCGGCACCGCCGACTGGGCGGCCGGGTTCACCGCCTGGGTGCTGGACCCCCTCCGGGACGGTCTGCAAGGGCTGCCCTGGTGGTCGCTGCTGCTCGCGGTCGCCGCGCTGGCCTGGTTGATCGGCACCTGGCGCACCGCGCTCACCGCCACCCTCGCCCTGGCCGCGACCGGTGTCCTCGGCGTGTGGAAGCCGTCGCTGGACACCCTGTCGCAGGTGCTGGCGGCCGTCGCCGTCACCCTGGTCACCGGCCTGGCGATCGGGGTGGCCGCCGCCCGCAGCGACCGCTGCGAGAGGCTGCTGCGGCCCGTCCTCGACGTCCTGCAGACGATGCCGCAGTTCGTCTACCTCATCCCGGTCGTGGCGCTGTTCGGCGTGGGCCGGGCGCCCGCCGTGGCCGCCGCGGTCGTCTACGCCCTCCCGGCCGTCGTCCGCATCACCGCCCAGGGCCTGCGCGAGGTCGACCCCGCCGCCCTGGAGTCGGCCCGCTCGCTCGGCGCCACCGGCGGGCAGCAACTGCGGCAGATCCAGCTCCCGCTGGCCCGCCCCGCGCTGCTGCTCGCCGTCAACCAGGGCGTCGTCCTGGTCCTCGCCGTCGTCATCATCGGCGGCCTGGTCGGCGGCGGCGCGCTCGGCTACGACGTGGTCTACGGCCTGGCCCAGGGCGATCTGGCGACCGGCCTGGTGGCCGGAGCCGCCATCGTCTGCCTGGGACTGGTACTGGACCGGGTGACCCAGCCGACCGGCCGCCGCGCCGGGAAGGGAGCGTGAGATGCGCCTGCGCACCATCGCCGCCTCCGGCGCCCTGCTGCTGCTGACCGGCTGCGGCGCCGCCGACATGACGCGGCAGGCGTCCCCGTTCGCCGACGCGCGGGGCGCGAAGACCGTGACCCTGTCCGTGCAGTCCTGGGTGGGCGCCCAGGCCGACGCGGCCGTCGCCGAGTACCTGCTGGAGCACGAACTCGGCTACCACGTGGACACCGTCCAGGTCGACGAGGTCCCCGCCTGGGACGCGCTCAGCCAGGGCCGGGTCGACGCCATCATGGAGGACTGGGGCCACCCCGAGCAGGAGCGGCGGTACGTCGAGGAGAAGAAGACCATCGTGCGCGGCGGCGAACTCGGGGTCACCGGGCACATCGGCTGGTTCGTGCCGACGTACTTCGCGAAGCGGCACCCGGACGTGACGGACTGGAAGAACCTCGACAAGTACGCCGGGCTGCTGCGCACCGCGGAGAGCGGCGGCAAGGGCCAGCTCCTGGACGGCTCGCCGTCCTACGTCACCCACGACAAGGCGCTGGTGAAGAACCTGAAGCTCGACTACAAGGTCGTCTTCGCCGGTTCGGAGGCCGCCCAGATCACCCAGATCAAGCAGTTCGCCCGGGAGAAGAAGCCCTTCCTGACCTACTGGTACGCCCCGCAGTGGCTCTTCGAGAAGGTACCGATGACGGAGGTGCGGCTGCCGCCGTACCGGGAGGGCTGCGACGCCGACCCGGACAAGGTGGCCTGCGGCTATCCGCACACCCCGCTCCAGAAGTACCTCAACGCCGACTTCGCCCGCAGCGGCGGTGAGGCGGCCCGGTTCCTGAAGAACTTCCGGTGGACCACCGAGGACCAGAACGAGGTGGCCCTGATGATCGCCGAGGAGAAGCTGCCGCCCCGCGAGGCGGCGAAGAAGTGGGTGGACAGCCACCCGTCCGTGTGGAAGGAGTGGCTGCCCTGACCCCGCCTCTCAGGGCGCGATCCGTGCCGCGATCTCCCGCAGCGCCTGGTCCGAGCGGCGCTGGAGGCCGGGACCGAACGTGATCCGGGTGGCCCCGAGCGCGCCGAGTTCGGCGGGCGAGGGGCCCTCGCCGGGCCGCGCGAGCATGTTGAGCGGCCCCTGGATCCCCGCGCGCAGCAGCGGCAGGACCTCGGCCGGGGCGCCGATCGGATAGACGCAGTCGGCCCCCGCGGCGACGTACAGCGCCGCACGCTCGATCGCCCGTGCCGGATCGGCGACACCGCGGATGAACGTGTCGACGCGGGCGTTGAGGAACAGCCGGTCCCCGGCGGCGGCCCGCACCGCGGCGAGCCACTCGGCGTGCTGGTGCGGGTCCTTCAGCTCCCCGTCCGCGGAGTCCTCCAGGTTGCAGCCGACGGCGCCCGTCTCGAGCAGCCGCTCCACCAGCTCCTCGGGGGGCAGCCCGTAGCCGCCCTCGACGTCCGCGGAGACCGGTACCCCGACCGCCCGGACGATCCGCGCGACCGCGGCGAACATCTCGCCGGCCGGTGTCCGGCCGTCCTCGTACCCGAGGGAGGCGGCCACCCCGGCGCTGGGGGTCGCCAGCGCCGGGAAACCCGCCTCCTCGAACACCCGTGCGCTGGCCGCGTCCCACGGGCCGGGCAGCACCAGCGGATCGCCGGGCACCCGGCCGTGGTGCAGCGAGCGGAAGACCTGCGCCCGGTTCACCACGGCGCGCCCCCCGGGGGGATGCGCCGGCTCACCATCAGCCGGTTCCAGGTGTTGATGACCGTGATCAGCGCGACGAGGTGGGCCAGCCGGGCCTCGTCGAAGTGCTGGGCGGCGGTCTCGTACACCGCGTCGGGCACGAAGCCGTCCGTGAGGACGGTCACCGCCTCGGTCAGCGCGAGCGCGGCCCGCTCCCGCTCGTCGTAGACCTCCCCGGCCTCCTCCCAGGCGTCCAGCAGGTCGAGCTTGCGCTGGTCCAGGCCGAGGCCGCGGGCCAGGCCCAGATGCATGTCGAGGCAGAACGCGCAGCGGTTGAGCTGCGAGGCGCGGATCATGACCAGTTCGGCCAGGGCGGCGTCGCCGAAGCCCTTCTTCGCGGCGGCGCTCACCGCCTGCATCGCGTCGCGGACCCCCGCGTCCAGACGGTGGGTACGGGCGGTCACCGGTGCCGTCCCGGCCGGTAGTGGCCCGGGGCCAGCCGGCAGGTCACCCCGAAGCGGTTCCAGGCGTTGATCACCGCGATCGCCGAGATGAGCTGCGCCAGCTCCGCCTCGTCGAAGTGCCGCGCGGCCTGGTCGTACACCGCGTCGGGCACGAAGCCGTCCGTCAGGACGGTCACCGCCTCGGTCAGCTCCAGCGCCGCCAGCTCCTTCTCCGTGTAGAAGTGCCGCGCCTCCTCCCACGCGCCGAGCAGCACGATCCGATCGACGGACTCGCCCGCGGCGAGCGCGTCCTTGGTGTGCATGTCGATGCAGAGGGCGCAGTGGTTGATCTGGGAGGCGCGGATCTTCACCAGCTCGTACAGCTTGGGGTCGAGGCCCTGCCGGGCCGCGGTGTCCAGGCGGAGCATCGCTTTGTAGACCTCGGGGGCGTGCTGGGCCCAGCTCAGCCGGGCGGGCCGCTCGGGGGCGTACCCCCGCGAGGCGCCGGCCGCGTCGGCCGGGTGCGTGGTGCGGGTCGTGCGGGTCGGGCCGGCCTGGCCGGCCGGCTGATCGGTGTGCGTCGTCATGCCCTCGACCCTAGGGGCGAAGCAGCCCACGGGTATGGTCCATTTCCATGCCGGATCAATGGGCCACTTTGGGCATCGACCTGCACCTGGAACCGACCGGTCCGGGGCTGCGCCGCGGACTGACCGACGCCCTGCGCGAGGCGGTCCGCACCGGGCGCCTGGCCCCGGGCACCCGGCTGCCCTCCTCCCGCGCGCTCGCCGCCGACCTCGGCCTCGCCCGCAACACCGTGGCCGACGCCTACGCCGACCTCGTCGCCGAGGGCTGGCTCACCGCCCGCCAGGGCTCGGGCACCCGGGTCGCCGAGCGCGCGGTCATCCCGCCGCCCGGCCCGGCCACTGTCCCTTATACACATCT
>NZ_WYCT01000025.1 GCF_011008945.1 Streptomyces harenosi | reverse complement strand
CCCGGGGGCCGGGCGTCGGGCCCGGTCCGGGGGCTGGCGTGGGGCCCGGTCCGAGGGCTGGGTGTCGGGCCCGAGGGCTGGACGCCGGGGCCCGGGCGCTGGGCCCGGCGCCGGGTCCTGTGCCCGGCGCCGGGCCGCTCGCCCGTCCGGTCCCGGAGCGTCCGGCTCCGGAGCGTGCGACACCGGTGCGTCCGGCTCCGAACCGTCCGGCTCCGGACCGTCCGGTCCCGAACCGTCCAGTCCCGGACCGTCCGACGCCGAACCGTCCGCGCCGGGCGAGCCAGGGCCCGGGACGCGGCCCGGGACGCGGGTGCCCGGCCGTGCCGCGCGGCGCGGTGCCGCGCGGTGCCGGAACGTGCCGGGTGCCCGGCCCGTGTCGCGCCGCCGGCCGGGAAGGACGCGGCGCCGCGGCGTCCGGGGCCTGCCGCCGGACGCCGCGGACCGGGCCGGTACCCGGCCGCCGGCCCTCGCCGGACGGGCCCCGCGCGCGGCGGCCGTACGGTCCCGGACGCCCGAGCGCGGTGCGGGCGGCCCGTGGGCCGCCCGCACCGGGTGTCAGCCGATCACCTTGTCGATCTCTTCGGTCGCGGACTTCCAGGCGTCAGCGGACTTGGTGCCCCGCTGCTCCATGTTGTTGATCTCCCGGGAGATCGTGTCCTTGATGGTGGCGTCCTTCGCGCCGAGCACCGCCTCGGGGATGGACTTGGCCTCCTCGGCGTAGAGCTGGCCGACCGGGGCGTTGTTGAAGTACGGCAGCTTGCCGTTCTTCACGTCGGGCAGCTCGTAGGCCTTCTGGTTCGACGGGAAGATGCCCGCCGCCTTGAACACGGCGGCCTGCTGCTCGGGCGCGGTCAGCCACTTGACCAGCTCGATGGCCTCCTTGACGTGCTTGCCGCTCTTGGGCACGGCAAGGAAGGAGCCGCCCCAGTTGGCCGCGGTCGAGCCGGGCGAACGGGCGATGTCCCACTTGCCCTTGTACTCGTCGCCGGAGTAGGTCGCGATCTGGGCGGACATCCAGGCCGGGCAGACCACGGTGGCTACGCTGCCCTTGCGCAGCGCCGCCTTCCAGGGGTCCTGGAACTGGGCCAGGCCCTGGGACAGCTTCTTCTCCGCCGCCACGGCGGCCAGGTCCCAGCCCTGCTTGACGGAGGCGCTGTCCTTGTAGATCGCCTCGCCCTCGGCGTTGTAGTACTGCTCCGGGGAGGAGCTGACGACCGCGTTGAACATGGCGCTGGCGGAGTCCATGAAGTAGGTGCCGGCGGGCGCCTTCTTCTTGTACTGCTCACCGAGCTTGATGTAGTCCTCCCAGCCGCCCGCGACCGCCTTGGCGACCGCCTCGCGGTCGGTCGGCAGGCCCGCCTTCTCGAAGAGGTCCTTGCGGTAGCACAGGGACATCGGGCCGATGTCGGTACCGGCGCCGATGACCGCGCCGTCCTTGGTGGTGGCCTGCTTCACCTTCCACGGCACCCAGTCACCGACGTTGATCGAGTCCTTCAGGTCGGTGAACTTGTCCGCCTGGGTGGTGACGATCTCGGTGATGCGGCCGACCTCGATGGCCGTGACGTCTCCCAGACCGCTGCCCGCGTTCAGCTGCTGAAGGAGCTTCGGGTAGTAGTCCGTCTCGTTGGCGGCGACCTCTTCCTTCACCGTGATGTTCGGGTGCAGCTCGTGGTACTTCTCGAAGAGGCCGGCTTCCTTGTAGCCGAACTGCCCGTAGTCGGCCACCGTCAGCGTGATCTTGCCGTTGGAGTCCGCGGTCTCGTCCGAGCCGCCGTCGTCGCTGCATCCGGTGAGCAGCAGGGCCGAGGCCGTCAGGGCCGTTGTGGTCAGGGCCGCTGCTCTGCGGCCACGACCGCCGCCGGTGCGGGTGATGCGCATTCCAGTACTCCTTGTTCCAGTGGCGAACGGGACCTCAGGAATCAGACCGCCGAGGTCCGGCGGTCCGGACCCGCCCTCTCGGTCCGAGCAGCGGCCAGGCCCACTGCACGTGGTGTGCGGTGTGAAGGATGCTGGTCAACGGGGTGTCATATGAGGCAGAGGGAAGGGCCGTTGGCGGTGCTGGCCACACGGGAGCAACCCCCCGGACCGACCGTGGGACCGCTCCCACGCGGCATGCCGGAAGACTCCTTCCTGCCGGGCCGGGTGTCAAGACTTGAAAACGGCGTTGTTGCGCAAGCGTGTTCCGCACGTCACGGGAATGTGTCGCCCCGCTCTCCGCGATTCCCCGGCCCCAGCATCGCCCCGCACGCGATCATCGCAGGTCAGCGGCGCGCCTCCGGTCGCGCACAAGGCGTCCGCGCCGTCCGCGAAGGCCACCGGCCGGTTTTCTGGGCAAGAATGACGCCAGTCCCCGCCGAACGCCGGAAGGTGAACGATGAGCCCTGCCGAACAGCCGCCCGCGCCCGCGGACGTCCGGCGACCGACCCTGAACGCGGTGGCCGCGCGCGCCGGCGTGGGCCGCGGCACGGTCTCCCGGGTGATCAACGGCTCCCCCAAGGTGAGCCCCCGCTCCCGGGCCGCGGTGGAGCAGGCCATCGCCGACCTCGGCTACGTTCCCAACCGGGCCGCCCGCTCCCTGGTCACCCGCCGCACCGACTCGGTGGCCCTGGTCGTCCCCGAGGCCGAGACCCGGCTCTTCTCCGAGCCGTACTTCCCGGGGATCATCCGGGGCGTCTCCGCCCGTCTCGCCAGCGCCGGCATGCAGTTGCTGCTGGTTCTCGCGGACGACGAGAAGGAGTACGCGCGGCTGGCCACCTATCTGTCCGCCCAGCGGGTGGACGGCGTGCTGATGATGGCGGTGCACAGCGACGACACGCTGCCGGACCGGCTGGAGGAGCTGGCCGTGCCCACCGTGCTGGCCGGCCGGCGCGGCGACCGGGAGCCGCTGGGCCACGTCCGCGCGGACAACGGCGGCGGCGCCAGGAGCGCGGTCCAGCACCTGCTGGCGCGGGGCCGCCGGTCGATCGGCACCATCACCGGGCCGCTGGACATGGACGCCGCCCGGGCCCGCCTCGACGGCTACCGGGATGCGCTGGAGGGCGCGGGCCTCACCGTGGAGGAGGACCTGATCGCCCACGGGGACTTCACCGAGGAGGGCGGGCGGGCGGCCATGCGGGAGCTGCTGCGCCGCCGCCCCGGCCTGGACGCCGTCTTCGCCGCCTCCGACGTGATGGCCTCGGGCGCCGTGCTGGAGCTGCGCGCCTCCGGCCGCCGGGTCCCCGGCGACGTGGCCGTCGTCGGCTTCGACGACTCGATCGTGGCCCGGCACATCGACCCCCCGCTGACCAGCGTCCGCCAGCCGCTGGAGGAGATGGGCCGCACCATGGCCGGCCTGCTGCTGGACGAGATCGCCGAGCGCGGCACCGGCCGCCGGGAAGTGGTCCTGCCGACGGAGCTCGTGGTGCGCGCCTCGGCCTGAGCCGGGCCCGGCGGCGCCGGGGCGAGGGACGCGGACCGAGCGGTCCGGTCCGGGCGCGGCGCAACGGCGGGGCACAGGCCCCAGGACTCTGAGCCGTACCACCCCTTCCCTTGTGGGAGCGCTCCCATGCATAATTGGCGCCCTCGACTCACGGGAGCGACTCCATGTCTGACCTGATGGCCGCCACCTTCCCGCCCGCCTTCCTCTGGGGCGCCGCGACCTCCGCGTATCAGATCGAGGGAGCGGTGCGGGAGGACGGCCGTACGCCGTCGATCTGGGACACCTTCAGCCATACGCCGGGCAAGACGGCCGGCGGCGACACCGGTGACATCGCGGTCGACCACTACCACCGCTATCGCGAGGACGTGGCGCTGATGGCGGAGCTGGGCCTGACCGCCTACCGCTTCTCCGTCTCCTGGCCCCGGGTGCAGCCGACCGGCCGCGGCCCCGCCGTCCAGCGCGGCCTGGACTTCTACCGCCGCCTGGTCGACGAGCTGCTCGCGCACGGCATCAAGCCCGCCGTCACCCTGTACCACTGGGACCTGCCGCAGGAACTGGAGGACGCGGGCGGCTGGCCCGAGCGGGACACCGCCTACCGGTTCGCCGAGTACGCGCAGATCGTCGGCGAGGCCCTCGGCGACCGCGTCGAGCAGTGGATCACGCTGAACGAGCCGTGGTGCAGCGCCTTCCTCGGCTACTCCTCCGGAGTGCACGCCCCGGGCCGCACCGAGCCGGCCGCCGCCCTGCGCGCGGCCCACCACCTCAACCTCGCCCACGGGCTGGGCGCGACGGCCCTGCGCTCGGTGATGCCGGCCCGCAACTCGGTGGCGATCAGCCTCAACTCCTCCGTGGTCCGCCCGCTGTCGCAGCAGCCCGCGGACCTGGCGGCGGCCCGGAAGATCGACGACCTGGCCAACGGCGTCTTCCACGGGCCGATCCTGCACGGCGCCTACCCGCAGTCGCTGCTGGAGGCGACGGCGTCGCTGACGGACTGGTCCTACGTCCGCAGCGGCGACCTGGCGGCGATCCAGCAGCCGCTGGACGCGCTGGGCCTCAACTACTACACGCCCACGCTGGTGTCGGCGGCCGAGTCCGCCCCGCCCGGCCCGCGCGCCGACGGCCACGGCAGCAGCGACCACTCGCCCTGGCCGGCCGCGCACGACGTGGCGTTCCACCAGACGCCGGGCGAGCGCACCGAGATGGGCTGGACGATCGACCCGACCGGCCTGCACGAGCTGATCATGCGGTACACCCGGGAGGCGCCGGGCCTGCCGCTGTACATCACCGAGAACGGGGCCGCCTACGACGACAAGCCCGAGTCCGACGGCAGTGTCCACGACCCGGAGCGCATCGCCTACCTGCACGGCCACCTGTCGGCGGTCCACCGCGCCATCGCCGACGGCGCCGACGTCCGCGGCTACTACCTGTGGTCCCTGATGGACAACTTCGAGTGGGCCTACGGCTACGGCAAGCGCTTCGGCGCCGTCTACGTCGACTACGTCACCCTGGAGCGGATCCCGAAGTCCAGCGCCCACTGGTACGGACGGGCGGCCCGCACGGGGAAGCTGCCGGAGGTCGGGGAGCGGTAACGGCTTCCGGGGGGCGGCGCGGGGCGGCATTTCCCTGATGCCGCCCCGCGCCGGTGTGCGTGCCGCCGCTCCCGGTGGCGGCTGTGCGCGGACGGCGCGCGCCCGCGCACAGCCGGCGCGGGGCCCCTTCCGTTCGGCCGTTCGACGCGGGCGCGCGGCGGTGCCGCGGCCGGCTGCGGCCCGGATGGGGGCCGGGCGGCGGCCGGGCGTCACCGAACCCGCCGCGTCAGTGGAACACCGACGGGGGCGGCGCCGGTGACGCCACCGCCACGGCGTCCGTCACGGGGGCGGCCCCGCCGGTGAAGTCGGTCAGCGCCTTGCCGTGCTCCACGCGCGCGGGGTGCGGGTCGGAAGCGGCGCGGCGGGTCAGTTCGGCCACCGGCAGCGGACGGGCGGAGGCGACGAGGACGGCGTTGCCGAAGCGCTTGGCGCGCAGCACGGCCGGGTCGGCGATCAGCGCGAGCTCGGGGAAACGGGTGGCGGCGGTGGCGATCTGCCCGCGCAGGTGGGCCAGCGGCGGGCCGTCGGCGAGGTTGGCGGCGTAGACGCCGCCGGGTGCCAGCGCCCGGCGGACCTCGTCCAGGAACTCGGCCGACGTCAGATGGCCCGGGGTGCGGGCCCCGCCGAACACGTCCGCGATGACGAGGTCGGCCCATCCGTCCGGCACCTTGGCCAGTCCGTCACGGGCGTCGGCGCAGCGCACCCGGATCCGGGCGCCCGGGTCCAGCGGCAGCTCCCGGCGGACCAGCCCGACCAGGGCCGCGTCGCGCTCGACGACCTGCTGGGTGGAGCGGGGGCGGGTGGCGGCGGCGTACCGGGCGAGGGTGAGGGCGCCGCCGCCGAGGTGCACGGCGCGCACCGGCCGGCCGGGCGGGGCCACGAGGTCGATGACGTGCCCGAGGCGGCGCTGGTACTCGAAGGACAGATACGCCGGGTCGTCCAGGTCGACGTGCGACTGCGGCGCCCCGTCGATCAGCAGTGTCCAGGCGCGCGGCCGGTCCCGGTCGGGTACGAGCTCGGCGAGCCCTCCGTCGACCTGCTCGGCGACGGTCTGCGCCGCACCGCGCCCGCGCCGGGCGTTCCTGGACTTTCCCATCCGGCCATTATCGCGGCGGGCGTCCGCGCCCGGCGCCCCGGCCCGGCGGCGACGGCGCCGGCCCGCCACGTCGGCGGCTCCTGGTCAGGGGCGGCGGCACGGGATCAGCGCAGACGGCGGCAGGCGGTCAGCCGCACGCGGTCAGGGTCAGCGGCAGCGGCACGGGGCCGGGCCAGCGGCGGCGGAACGGGGCCGGGCCAGCGGCGGCGGAACGGGGTGAGCGCCGACGGCGGCACGCAGCCGCACGCGGTCAGGGCCAGCGGTGACGGCACGGGGTCAGCGGCAGTTGTCCGCCGCCTCGATCAGCCGGGCGGCCTCGCCCAGGGCGGCCCGCAGCACGGCCGGGTCGGTCGCCGGGTCGGCCTCGCCGGGCGGGACCAGCCAGTCGGAGCCCTCCAGCGGCGGCACGGGCGGCAGGCTGAGGCCGCGCCCGTCGGTCTCCGTGCAGGTGCTGCCCGGCACGTCCCACGCGGCGGCCGTGCCCGGCGGCACCAGGAAGCACAGGGTGTCGCCGCCGTCGTCGTGCAGGACGGGGCCGACCGCGTCACCGGCGCCGCGCCGCAGGATGTCGACCGCCTCCAGGCCCTGGCGGGTCGGCACGGAGACGACGTCGCAGACGCCTTCCGGGCCCGGCGCGCCGCCACCGTGCGGGGCGGACGCGCGGGCCGCCGTCGACGGCGGTCTGCAATGGTCGTCGATCCGGCTGGTGTCCATCCGGCCCTTCACCACGAAACCCTCCTCGGACGAGCGATCGGGAGTCGGGGGCCTCCCGGTCCACGGGGTTCAACGCGGCAGGGCGCCGAGGGCTACGGGGTGCGGGCGCGGCAAGGGATGGCGGTTCATGGCAGATGACGGCGGGCGGCCACCCTTCGCCGTCAAACCTCGCGCGGCGGCCCGGGCGCGGCGGTACGTTCGTGCCCGCCGGATTCAGGGACAACCCCGGTGACTCCCGGGCGAGTCATCCGTTATCAGCCTGAATCGTCCCGGTTTCCGGCATGGTTCGACGGTTCGCACGAGAGGACCCGGCCATGACATCGTCCACGGTGGCCTCCGGCCCGCCCGACCGGCCGGCCCAGCCGAATCTCGTCTTCCGGCAGTTGCGCGGGAAACGCTCGCCGGCCGAGTTCGCGGCGGCGATCCGCCGGGCCGCCCGGGAGATCGGCGAGCGGGTCGGCTGCGACGCGCGGTACGTCGGCCGGGTCGAGTCGGGCGAGATCCGCTGCCCCAACTACGCGTACGAACGCGTGTTCCTGCACATGTTCCCCGGCCGCACCCTCACCGATCTGGGGTTCGCGCCCCGCTCGTCCGTCCGCGGACGCCGGGCCCGGGCCGGCGGGGGGACACCCGATCCCGGTGACCCGTACGACCCGCACCACCCGTACGACACGCACGACAACCACGAGGAGAGCGACGTGCTGCGTCGCGCATTCATGACCGGCGGGGGCGCCACGGTGGCCGCCGCCTCCCTGGGCCCCCTGGGGCTCGCCCTCGACGCCGCGGCGGCCCAGCGCCCCGCGCGCCGGGCCGGGGCGGGCGAGGCGGGCGCGCTCGAGGACACCGTCCGCCGCATCCGGCTGCTCGACGACCGTCATGGCGCCGACGGCCTCTACCGGCGTGCCGCGGCCCCGCTGCGCGCCGCGTACGCGCTGCTGGACGCGGGCGCCGCCCGGCAGACGACGACGGACCGGCTGGCCGCGGGCGCCGGTGAACTGGCCCTGTCGGTGGGGTGGCTGGCGCACGACTCCGGCCGCTTCGCCGACGCCCGCTCCCATTACGCGGAGGCCCTCGCCACCGCCCGGACGGCCGGGGACACGGCCCTGGAGGCGCACGCCTTCTGCAACACGGCGTTCCTCGCGCGGGACGCCGGCCGGCCGCGCGAGGCGGTACGGGCGGCGCAGGCGGCGCAGCGCGTCGCCCGCTCCCTCGGCTCGGACCGGCTGCTGGCCCTGCTCGCGCTGCGCGAGGCGGGCGGCTGGGCGGGGCTCGGCGACCGCGCCGCCTGCGCCCAGGCGCTGGCCCGGGCGCGGGACCTGCACGAACGGGGCCCCTCCGACGCCGACCCCGAGTGGATGAGCTTCTACGGGGACGCCGAGCTGGAGGGCCTGGAGGCGCAGTGCTGGTCGGCGCTGGGCGCGTGGGCGCGGGCGGCGCGGCACGCCCGGCGGGCGGCCGGCCTCCAGGACGCGCACTTCACCCGGAACACCGCTCTGTACTGCGCCGAGCTGGCGGACGACCTGGCCCGGGACGGGCGGCCCGACGAGGCGGCGGCGGCCGGGAGGCGGGTGCTGGGGCTGCTGGAGGAGGTGCAGTCCTCGCGCGTGCACACGATGCTGGCGGGCACCGCGCGCGTCCTGCTGCCGCACCGGCGCGCTCCTGGCGTGGCGGAGTTCCTGGACCGGCACGCGGCGCTGCGGCGCACGGGCTGAGCAGGACGGCGACTCCGCACGCGCGCGTGCCCGGCGCCCCACCGGGCCCCGGCGCCGCGCGGACGCGTGGCCCGGTCCCGTACGGAAGCCTGCCCGGCCCCCACCGCGGGCCCCGGCCCGTACGAACGCGCACCCGGCCCCACCGCGGACCTCGGCACCGTACGAACGGGCCCGGGCGCTGCGCGGACGCGTGGCGGGCCGCCCGGGGGTCCGGCCGGTGCGCGTCACCGCGGGGCGCGTGGAGGGCCGCCGGCGGGTGTCACTCCCCGGCGAGGTGTCCCAGGTCGTTCCAGCTCTCGATCGCCGGTTCGCCGTACGCCCAGCCCAGGACCGACAGGGACGTCGGGTTCAGGCGGATGCGGGCGGCGAAGTCCAGCGGCAGGCCCAGCCAGCGGGCGCCGATCGACCGCAGGATGTGGCCGTGGGCGAAGACCAGGACGTCGCGGTCCCGTTCGCGCGCCCACGCGACCACCTCGTCGGCGCGCGCGGTGACGTCGGCCAGGGTCTCGCCCCCGGGCACGCCGTCGCGCCAGATCAGCCAGCCTGGGCGGACGGCCTGGATCTGTGCCGGGGTCATGCCCTCGTACGCCCCGTAGTCCCACTCCATGAGCGTGTCCCAGGGCTGGGCGCGGTCGCCGAAGCCGGCCAGTTCGCACGTCTCCCGCGCGCGGGAGAGCGGGCTGGTGCGGATCTCGACGTCCGGCAGGCCGTCCAGGGGCGCCCGGTGCAGGCGCTCGCCCAGCAGCTTGGCGCCGCGGCGGCCCTCCTCCAGGAGCGGCACATCGGTCCTGCCGGTGTGTCTGCCGGACAGCGACCACTCGGTCTGTCCGTGCCGGGCCAGCAGGATGCGCGGTGCCATGGGGGACCTTTCCGGGTGAATTTCGGGCCGAACCCTTCCATCATCGCGCACGCCGTGCAAGGGCAACCCGGCGGGCGATCTCCGCGTCTATCCGGTCCGGGGGCGTTCCGGGAAAGGGGGCGCACGCCGACGCCGTAGAGTGACACGACCGGTCTGCCGGGCGAGCGAGAAGGGGGAGGGCGATCGGATGCCGCACACCGAGACACCGGGCACCGAGGCGGCCCCGGCCGTCCGGCCGCGCTGGTGGACCGAGCTGCCGCTGATCGTCCTGGTGTACGCCTGTTACTCCGCGGGCCGGCTCCTGGTGCGCGGCGACGTCGCCGACGCCGTCGACCACGGCCTGGCGATCCTGCGCATCGAGCAGGCGCTGCACCTGAACGCGGAGCACCCGCTCAACCGCCTCTTCACCCGCGAGCCCTGGCTCGGGGTGCCGGCCGACTTCTGGTACGCATCGCTGCACTACCTGGTCACCCCCGCGGTCCTCGTGTGGATCTTCCGGTCGCGCACGGCGCACTACCGCGCCGCCCGCACCTGGCTGATGACGTCCACCTTCATCGGGCTGATCGGCTTCACCCTGCTGCCGACGTGCCCGCCCCGGCTGCTGGACGCCGGGCACGGCTTCGTCGACACGATGGCCCACTACAGCGCGTACGGCTGGTGGGGCGGCGAGGCGAGCGCGCCGCGCGGGCTGGGCGGCATGACCAACCAGTACGCGGCGATGCCGAGCCTGCACGTGGGCTGGTCGCTGTGGTGCGGGGTGCTGCTGTGGCGGTACGGGAGGACACGCGCGGCGAAGGCGGCCGGCGTGGTCTATCCGCTGGTCACCACCGTGGTCGTCATGGGCACGGCCAACCACTATCTGCTGGACGCGGTGGCGGGCGCGGCCGTGATGGGGCTCGGGCTGGTGCTGGCCCCGCGGGTGATGCGGGGCGCGGACCGCGTCCGGGTGTGGCTCGCCGCCCGGGCCGCTCCGGTCGCGGCCCTCGCCGCCCGGCGGACGGGCGCCGGCCCCGCCCCGCAGGCGGCGGCCGGCCGGGACCCGGCCGTCACCCCCGGCGCGGGTGTCACCCCCGGCTCGGGTGTCTCCGGGGGCACGGGCTCCCCGATTGTCAGTGGCGGATGCCAGACTTCGGCGGGTGAGCGAATTCCACGGCAGCGCGAGCAGCGGTTCCCGGCGGCAGCCGAGCCCGGCGTCCCTCCCGCGGACCCGGGAGGCGGCGCTTCGGGCGGTGACCGCGCCCGCACCGGCGAAGTCGAGAGCCTGGGCCGCCCTCGCTGAGCTGCGCGGCCCCGGCGTACCGGCCAAGGCGCTGGACGCGCGCGCCCTGGCCGCCCTCGCCGCCAACCCCGGATGCAGACGGCGCGCGATCCTCGACGGCGCCGGGGTGGACAAGGCGGCGCTGGCGGGCGCCCTGGGCTCACCGCCGGCCTTCGGGCAGTCGCAGTTCGCCTTCATGCGGGGCAACGCGTTCGAGGCGCGGGTCAAGGCGGACGGCGGCGCGGAGCTGCTGCGGCTGGTGCGCGAGACGCTGGACCCGGGCGCCGAGCCGCCCGCGCGGGCCGAGGTGCCCGACCTGTCCGCGACCGGCCCGCAGGGCCGCGTGGCCCGTACGGCGCTGGCGCTGCGCGAGGCGGCCGGGACCGGCGGGTGGACGCTGCTGGACCACCCGATGCTGGCGCTGGACGTCGCCGGCTCCCCCGCCTTCCTGGAGCCGGACGCGGTGGTGGTGCACCCCGACGGCGGCTGGACGGTCGTCGAGATCAAGTCCTTCCCGGTGCTGGACGGCTCCGCGGACCCGGCGAAGGTCGGCGCCGCGGCGCGGCAGACGGCGGTCTACGTGCTGGCGCTGGAGGAGGTGGCGGCCCGCCTCGCCGGGCAGGGCACGGCGCCGCGCGTGCACCACCGGGTGCTGCTGGTGTGCCCCAAGGACTTCTCCAACCTGCCCACCGCCTCCGCCGTCGACGTGCGCAGGCAGCGCGCGGTGACCGCCCGCCAGCTCAGCCGTCTCACCCGCGTGGAGGAGATCGCCCGCACGCTCCCCGAGGGCACCTGCTTCTCCCCCGAGCTGCCCGCCGAGGAGCTGACCGCCGCGGTCGACTCGGTGCCGGCGTCCTACGCGCCCGAGTGCCTGTCCACCTGCGACCTCGCCTTCCACTGCCGGGCGCGCGCCCGCGAGTCCGGCGCCGTGGCCGCCCTCGGCCGCCCGGTCCGCGCCGAGCTGGGCGGGCTCTCCTCGGTCGAGGACGTCCTGGCCGCCGCCCGCGGGGAGGCCGGTGACCCGGACGACCCGGCGGTGGCGGCGCTGCGCCGCGCGGCGGCCCTGCGGGCGGAGGCGCTGGACGCCGCCCGCGCGGCCCGTCCCCCCGTCCCGCCCGCCGGCCCGGAGGGGGACCCGTGTCACTGATCACCACCCTCGCCCGCCTGGAGGCGGTGCGCACCGGCCGGGCCCGGCCCGCCGCCACGGTCCGGCACCGGCACCTGTCCGACCGGCCGCTGGTCTTCGTGCCGCTGACCACCGCCGGTGAGGCCGGCGCCCCGCTCGGCGCGCTGGTCGGCACCGACCGGGACGCCCCGCGCCTGCTGGTCGTGCCGCAGCCGCGCGACCGCGACCTGCGGTTCGCGTTCCTCGCCGAGCTGGCGGACATCGTCCTGCCGCACCTGGAGTCCTGCGCGGACGTCGTGGAGCGCGCCGAGCGTGCGGAGACCGACCCCGGGACCGGCAAGCGGGTCACGGTGGAGGTCGACCTGTGCGCGGACGCGGCCCAGCTGATCGTGCCGAGCCGGGCGGGCATCGACTTCGTCCGGCTGCTGGGCCGCTCCATGCGCTTCCGGCGGACGGCGGAGCAGGACCCCGAGGCCCCGTATCCGGCGCCGCCGAGGGTTCCGCTGCTCGGGCGGTGGCTGACCCACTACGCGGAGCGGGCCCGGGTGCCCGGGTCCTCGCTGCTGCTGGCCATGACGGACCTGCTGGGCCGGCACTGGGCGACCGGGCAGTCCACCCTGGAGGACCAGCACCTGGGGGCACTGCTGGCCTGGATCGACCCGCCCGAGGGGATGTCCGGCGCCGAGGCGGCGGAGCGCGCCGAGCTCGCGCGGGACCCGGCCGGCCAGTTGCTGTGCCCGCCCGCGGGCCCGGCCACCGACCCGGCGTTCGACAACAGGCTGCTGGCCCCCGCCATCGAGCGCTACGACCGGGCCCGTGCGGCGCTGGCCGCCGCCGAGGACGGCCTGGAGGCGGACGAGCGGCTCGGCGCCGTCACCGCCGCCGAACGGGAGATCCGCGCCCTGGTGGAGAGCCGCACGCGCCCGACCTGGGACGCGGTGTGGCGGGGCCTGGACCTGCTGCGGACCCTGCCGCCGGGGGCGCGGGTCGAGGAGCGGTGGACCCGTGACCGCTGGTCGTTCACCGGGCACCGGGACCGCGTCCTGGCCGGTGAGCCCCCGCAGCCGCGCCGCGACGACGCCGTCACCGCGGCGAACAAGCTGGCCGCGCGCGAGCGCGAGCAGGCTCGGCTGGAGGCGCAGGAGGCGCTCGACGACCCGCTGGTGATGGCCGGGCGCCGGCTGGCCGGGGAGGCGTTCGCCGGGGAGGTCGTCGACGTGGTCATGGCCTACAGCGAGGGGAAGCGGCCCAGCCCGCGCCCGCTGGTCACGGTGCGCACGGACGACCGGCCGCACCTGGGCGAGCGGGCGAAGGTGTACCGGTCGCTGGACGGCAGGCCGCAGACGGCCGAGTTCGTGGGGTACGACGAGCAGGCCGAGGGGGGCGTCGGCGTCGTCCTGCGGATCGTGGACAAGATGGGCCGCGGCAAGGAACCGGCGGCCGGGAGCGTGCCCGAGAAGGGGGACCGGGTCTGCTTCACGCTGTTCGAGCACGAGCAGCGGGGCGGTGCGAAACTGCCCGATCCGGAGCGGACCCCGTGGACGCACGGCGGGCCGCCCGGTGAGCCGGCCGCACCCGAAGCGGCCGATCCCGTGACCGAGGAGGACCTCCTGTGACCACCGCCGAGGCCGCCGCCGGCCCGCGCGCCGACCTCGCCCCGGGCGCCGTCGCCGCCCCGGAAGCCGTCGCCGACCCGGGCGCCCAGGCCGCCCGTGCCACGGAGGCGATCCTGCGCGACACCCTGCACGGCGCCGAGCGCGGCGTCGTCGTCGACTCCCCGCCCGGCGCGGGCAAGTCCACGCTGGTGGTGCGGGCGGCGCTGGAGCTGGCCGAGGCCGGGCGGCCGCTGATGGTGGTGGCGCAGACCAACGCGCAGGTCGACGATCTGGTGCTGCGGCTCGCCGAGAAGAACCCCGAGCTGCCGCTGGGCCGGCTGCACAGCAGCGACACCGACGCCTACGACAAGGCGCTGGACGGTCTGCCGCAGGTGCGGACCTCGGCGAAGGCGGCCGATCTCGCCGGGCTGCCGGTGGTGCTCTCCACGGCCGCCAAGTGGGCCCATGTGAAGACCGACGAGCCGTGGCGGCACGCGATCGTCGACGAGGCGTACCAGATGCGTTCGGACGCGCTGCTCGCCGTGGCCGGGCTGTTCGAACGGGCGCTGTTCGTGGGCGACCCGGGCCAGCTCGACCCGTTCTCGATCGTGGGCGGTGAGCAGTGGGCGGGCCTGTCCTACGATCCGTCGGCCTCCGCCGTCACCACCCTCCTCGCGCACAACCCGGGCCTGCCCCAGCACCGGCTGCCGGTGTCCTGGCGGCTCCCGGCCTCGGCGGCGCCGCTGGTGTCGGACGCCTTCTACCCGTACACGCCCTTCCGCAGCGGCACCGGCGACGGCGACCGGCGCCTGGCCTTCGCCGTCCCCTCCGACGGCTCCGGCCCGGACCGGGTAATCGACGAGGCCGCCGCCTCCGGCTGGGGCCTGCTGGAGCTGCCCCGGCGGCACACCCCGCGGACCGACCCGGAGGCGGTGCGGGCGGTGGCGGCGGTGGTCCGCCGGCTCCTGGACCGCGACGGCGCGGCGCTCTCCGAACGCTCGGACCGGCCGGCGCCCCTGACCGCCGGCCGTGTCGCCGTCGGCACCGCGCACCGGGACCAGGCCGCGGCCGTCCGGGCCGCGCTGGCCAAGCTGGGGGTGAGCGGCGTCACCGTCGACACGGCCAACCGGCTCCAGGGCCGCGAGTACGACGTGACGGTGGTCCTGCACCCGCTGTCCGGCCGCCCCGACGCGACCGCCTTCCACCTGGAGACCGGCCGCCTGTGCGTGCTGGCCTCCCGGCACCGGCACGCGTGCATCGTGGTGTGCCGGGCCGGGGTGGGCGAGCTGCTGGACGACTACCCCTCCACGGAGCCGGTGCAGCTCGGCACGGCCGTGAAGTTCCCGGACGGCTGGGAGGCCAACCACGCGGTGCTGGCGCACCTGGCGCGGCACCGGGTGTCCTGGCGGCCGTGACCGCCGGGACGCCGTCCCGCGCGCCGCGCGGGCCGAGAGGCGACGACCCGCCGCCGGAGGCCGGGCCGGCCGGCCGCCGTGAGCCCTCGCGCGCCATGGGGACGCAACCGCACCACCACGGTCCCGTCGCCCGGGCGCGGGACAATGGACGCAGGCCCCCTGCCGAGCGGGTCGTCCACGCCTACGAGGAGGAGAAGACATGGCGGAGCCCACGCCGCGTCGCAACGAACCGCGGCTACGCCCCGCGCCCCTGCTCTTCGAGCCCGCGGCGGCGGGCGCCGACCCGGAGCACTTCTTCGACCTGGAGTCGATGGACGACCCCCGGGCGCTGCTGGCCCGGGCGACCGAGCTGACGCAGGCGTTCCGCGCGGCGGCGGACCGGGCGGTGGAGTTCCAGGCGATCGCGGCGGCACAGCTCGCCGACCCCCGGCGGTTCGACCGGCTGACCGCGGCGGACATCGCCCAGCGGGCCGACTGGACCGAGGACTATGCCAAGAAGATGGTCGAGTTCGGGCGGGACCTGCTGCGCGGCGGCGAGGGCCCGGGCCACGCCGACCCGGTCT
Source organism: Streptomyces harenosi (assembly GCF_011008945.1). Taxonomy (GTDB): domain Bacteria; phylum Actinomycetota; class Actinomycetes; order Streptomycetales; family Streptomycetaceae; genus Streptomyces; species Streptomyces harenosi. The sequence goes on along the minus strand of NZ_WYCT01000025.1, from coordinate 24,368 downwards.
GACCGCGCGTTCCCGCCGGTCCCAGGTGTCCCGGCCGTCCCAGCCGTCCCCGGCCGGCCTCGTCCCGGCGGCCGGGCATATGCCAAGCGGGCAGGCTACCCCACCCCGGGGCACCCTGTCCCGATTTCCGGCAACTGTGTGGAGTGACGCGCTCACGGGCGGTAGATCTGTCGGGCATGAGCAGCACTCCGCGCATCTCGGACGTCACCACGGACGGCGCCGCCTGGCTGGCCTCGGCGGGCACCTATCCGCGCAGCACGCTCGCGCTCTGGGAGGAGCGGCCGCAGGCCCCCGTGGTGCTGCCGTGCGGTTCCGCCTTCGACGTCGTCAGCGCCCCCGCGGTGTTCGGACGGCGGATGCTGGACCGGCTGTGGGAGGAGGGGCCCGGCTCGGGGCCGGTGGCGGAGTATCGGGGCCGCACGCTGCTGTTCGCCGCGCCCGGCACCGCCCAGCGGCTGCCCTCGCTGCTGGAGTGGGAGGAGTGGGGCGCGCGCGGCCGGGGCGGCGGCCGGACGGACGCGGTCCCGCCGCTGCTGTGCCACGGCACCGGGGACGCGGTGACCGTCCCGGCCCTGTACGGGGCCGCCGGTGCCCGTACCGGCTCCCGCTGGCTCGTCGCCCCGGACACCCGTCACCCCTGGCTGCCGGGCCCCGAGGTACTGCTGTGGGCGGTCGTGCGGGCGGCCCGGGCGGCCGTGCGGATCTCGATTTCTCCTCCCGCCGACCAGGGTGCTAAGGTCTACGACGTCAGCAGGCGCCGCTAGCTCAGTTGGTTAGAGCAGCTGACTCTTAATCAGCGGGTCCGGGGTTCGAGTCCCTGGCGGCGCACGACACCGGAAGGCCCCTCGCACACGCGAGGGGCCTTCCGCGTACTGCGGCGAGCGGTTCCCCGGGCGCGCCCGGCGGTGCTCCCCGATCCGGTGGTCATCCGGCCGTGATCTGCACCGTCCACGCGCCCGACAGGGTCCGCCCCTCCACCCGCACCCGCACCCCCTCCCCCGGCACCGTGAAGCTCTCCCCGAGCGCGACGGGCGCGTCCGCGAGCGGCGGATAGACGGAGTCCTCCCAGCACGCCTCCGTGCCCGGATGGGCGTCGATCACCTCGATCGGCCCGCGGCCGGACTCGGCCCCGCTGCGCACGCGGTACACCAGCACCCCCGCCCGGCAGGCCGCCGCGTCGCTGCCGACCGGCCCGCGCACCTCGAAGGCGAGCACGCTGCCGGAGCCGGTGCGGACGACCGCCAGCTTCACGCCCCGGCCGAGCCCGAAGGACGGCAACCCGGCGGCGCCCGTCACCGGCACGCCCGGCCCCGCGCCCAGCGGCTCCAGCGTCAGCCGGGCCGGCCGCCGGCCGGCCACGCACACCACCTGCCGGGGCTGGAGCCAGCCCAGCTTCCACTTGTGCCAGCCGAACAGGTCCGGCGCCAGCCCGAACTGGCTGCCCATCAGATCCCAGTCGCCGACGTGGGTGTCCCAGTCGCCCTTGCCGTCGACCGGCCGGTGGTAGAGGTCGGGCAGGTCGAAGACGTGGCCGGTCTCGTGGGCCAGGACCAGCCGGTCCGGCGGATGGTTCTCGAAGACGGTGACCACCCGCCGGATGTCGGTGCCGTCGGCCCGCAGCGGGGTGTCCAGGTTGACCACCTTCGTCGCGTCCGAGTCCACCCCGGGCGCGTCCGGGTCGGCGACGAAGTACACGATGTCGTAGCGGGAGAAGTCGACGTGCGCGTCCGCGGCGGCGAGCGCGTCGCGCAGATAGGCGGTGCGGTGCTCGGCGTGCCAGTCCCGTTGCAGGACGTACGCCGTCGACGGCCGCGGCATGCCGATCCAGTGCCGCACCGGGTGCGGGCGCAGCGTGAAGGCGCCGTACGAGGCTCGCTGGAAGAAGCGGGTGGTGGCCGGGAAGTGGTCGGCGGCCAGCTCGCGCGGACTGGCCAGCGGCTGGGAGTCGGGGAAGGAGAGGAACACCATCACCGCGTCGAGCCGGCGCACCGGGCGCGGGTAGGCGGCGTTCCAGGTGTCCAGGCCCTCGGAGTGGTGCGCGGCGGTGCGCTCGAGCGCGCAGGGCGCCGGGGAGAACGGCTCGGCGATCGAGGGGGCGGTGACCAGGGAGGTCGCGGCCAGCGCCGCCATGGTGGTGCACACGGCCGCGGTACTGCGCAGCCGGGGCCGCGTCCCGGCCCGGCGCCGCCCCGCCCGGAGCCCCTCCAGGGCCCCGCGGGGACGTCGCCTCAGGGGGAACGGGCGCGGCACAGGGACCTCCGGGTGGGGTTCGCGGATTACCGCACCCAGCTTGTGTGTGTTTGTCGTACTACGCCCTGTTCGCCTGCACCGGACGGGTGAGTGGACCGGACTTTTTGCCGTAGCGGATGATCCGAGGACGCCCAAGGTCACTCACGGAACGTCACAACTGGTCGGAGGGGCGAAGAACCCGTCCAGGTGTGCACAGAAACGATCTGCCGGGGCGGGCGGGCGGCGGCCGGACGCCGACGTGCGGCTGGAAGGGCCTGGTGCCAGCCTCTATGATCGGCACACTTTCCTGCACGGACAGAGATCGAGTGCACTGCGGGAGCGAGCGGTGAGCGGAACGTCCGAAGGGCCGACGCCCGCGGCAGACCTCATCCGGTCCGCCGTCACAGACAGTGACATCAGTGCGGCTCCGGGTACCGAGCCGCCGTCGCACGACAGCCCGGGCGCGGAGCCGTTCGCCCGCGGCGCCCTGGGCACCGGCCCGCTCGCCCTCGGCGCCGTCGCGACGGGGCCCCCGGCCCGCGGCGTGCCCGCCGCCGGCACCGGGGCGCCGGTCCCCGTCCCCGCCGCAGAGCCGCCGGCCCCGGACCCCCCGGCGGGGGCGCCGCCGCCCGGCGGTTCACCCGCCGCCGGGCCGCCCCCCTACCGCACCGCCTTCACCGCCGCCCCGCTCGCCATGGCCCTCGTCGACACCGAGGGCCGGGTCGTGGACGCCAACGACGCGCTGGCCGCACTGCTGGGAGCCGAGCCCGGGGCGCTGACCGGCTGCGCCGCCGCCGATCTGGTGGACCTCGCCTCCGACGCCGGCGTCTGGCACACCTACCGCGAGGTGCTGCGCGGCGCGCAGCCCCGGCTGCGCTGCACCCGCCGGCTCAAACGCCCCGACGGCCGGTCCCTGTGGGCCCAGGTCACCGCCGCCCCCCTGGCGCCGGGCGCCCCGGGCGTGCTGCTGTCCGTGGCCGACATCAGCGCGCGGCGCGACCTCCAGGCCCGGCTGCGCCATCTGCAGATGCACGACCCGGTGACCCGGCTGCCCAACCGCACCCTGTTCTTCGAACGGCTCCAGGCCGCCTTGCAGGCGGAGTCCTACGAACACGGCGGGACCGGCCGGATCGGCCTGTGCTACCTGGACCTGGACGGCTTCAAGGCCGTCAACGACACCCTCGGGCACCGTGTGGGGGACCTGCTGCTGGCCTCGGTCGCCGAGCGCCTCACCCGCTGCGCCGAGGAGGCCGGCGACGGCCGGTCCGGCACGGCCCTGGTGGCCCGGCTGGGCGGTGACGAATTCGCCCTCCTGGTCGAGGACTCCACCGGCACCGACCAGCTCGCCGAGCTCGCCGAGTCGGTGCTGACAGCGCTTCAGAAGCCGTTCGACCTGTCGGGCCGGCGCCTGTCGGTCTCGGCGTCGATCGGCGTCGTGGAGCGCCATGCCGCCGGGACGACCGCCACCGCGCTGATGCAGGCCGCCGACACGACCCTGTACTGGGCGAAGGCCGACGGCAAGGCCCGCTGGACGCTGTTCGACCCCGAGCGCAACGCCCACCGCATGACCCGGCAGGCGCTCTCCTCCACGCTCCGCCCGGCCATCGAGCGCGGCGAGTTCGCCCTGGAGTACCAGCCGCTGGTGGGCATGGAGGACGGGCGGGTGCACGGCGTGGAGGCGCTGATCCGCTGGGAACATCCTCAGTTCGGCGTACTGGCGCCGAATCGGTTCATCACATTGGCCGAGGAGGACGGTTCCATCGTCCCGCTGGGCCGCTGGGTGCTGCGCACGGCCTGCCGGCAGGCCCGCCGCTGGGAGCTGGACCACCCGGAGGAGGAGCCGATCTTCGTCAGCGTCAACGTGGCCGTCCGCCAGGTCTGGGACTCCGATCTGGTGGCCGATGTGGCCGCCACGCTCGCCGAGACGGGGCTCGCGCCGCACCTGCTCCAGCTCGAGCTGACCGAATCGGCGGTGATGGGCTCGGCGGGGCGGCCGTTGCAGGCGCTGAAGGCGCTCAGCGACATGGGCGTGCGCATCGCCATCGACGACTTCGGCACCGGCTACTCCAACCTCGCCTACCTCAGCCGTCTGCCGGTGTCCGTCCTGAAGCTGGACGGCTCCTTCGTCCGCGGCTTCCAGTACGAGCCCCGGGAGAAGCAGGAGAGTGCCGGGAACGGCGAGCACGGCGGGAACGGCCGGGCGTACGGGGACGGCGGGGCGGCCGGGGAGCGCGACACCGGCGCCGACGAGGTGATCGTCGAGGCGATGGTCCAGCTCGCCCACCGGCTCGGCCTGACCGTCACCGCCGAGTGCGTGGAGACCTCGGCGCAGGCCACGCGCCTGCGCCGGATCGGCTGCGACACCGGTCAGGGCTGGCTGTACTCCCGCCCGGTGCCGGCCGACCGCATCTCCGAGCTGCTGGGCTCGCCGGGGGCCGGGGTTCAGGCGGGCGTGGCGAACCCGTAGGCGTCGGCGATCAGCTCGTAGGAGCGCAGGCGCACCTCTCCGCTGTGCGCGTTGGCGGTGATCATCAGCTCGTCGGCGCCGGTGCGCTTGTGCAGGTCGTCCAGGCCGGTGCGGACCTCGTCGGCGGTGCCGTGGATGACGTTCGCGTTCCAGGAGTCGACGAACTCGCGCTCCATGGGGCTGAAGTCGTAGCTCTCGGCCTCCTCCGGGGTCGGCACGAGCCCGGGGCGGCCGGTGCGCAGCCGGACCATGTTCAGCGCGGCGGCCAGCACCTGCCGCCGGGCCTCCCTCGCCTCGTCGGCGGCGAGGGCGGAGACGCCGATGAGCGCGTACGGCTCGTCGAGGACCTCGCTCGGGCGGAAGGACTCCCGGTACAGGTCGAGCGCCGGGATCGTGTTCTGCGCCGAGAAGTGGTGGGCGAAGGCGAAGGGCAGGCCGAGGGCGCCGGCCAGGCGGGCGCTGAACCCGGAGGAGCCCAGCAGCCAGATCGGCGGGCGGTGCGGCGACTGCACGCCGCCCGGGGAGGTCGCCTGCACCGGGCCGGGGACGGCGTGGATACGGCGGTAGGGGTGCCCGTCGGGGAACTCGTCGTCGAGGAACCGGGTCAGCTCCACCAGCTGCTGCGGGAAGTCGTCGGCCCCCTCGTGGAGCCGGTCGGTGCGGCGCAGGGCGGCGGCGGTGGCGCCGTCCGTGCCGGGCGCCCGGCCGAGGCCGAGGTCGATCCGCCCGGGGGCCATCGCCTCCAGCGTGCCGAACTGCTCGGCGATGACGAGCGGGGCGTGGTTGGGCAGCATCACCCCGCCCGAGCCGAGCCGGATGCGGTCGGTGTGCGCGGCGAGGTAGGCCAGGATCACGGCGGGCGAGGACGAGGCCACGCCGGGCATCGAGTGGTGCTCGGCGACCCAGTACCGGTGGAAGCCGCGGGCCTCCGCCAGACGCGCGATCTCCACGCTGGTGCGCAGGGCGTCACCGGCGGTCCGGCCGGCACCGACGGTGACCAGGTCCAGGACGGACAGCGGGACGGGGGCGGTGCCCTGTGTCGTGCCCCGGATCTCCTCTACGGCGTCTGCGGCCACGGTGGGGTGCCTCCTGATTCGTACGACGTTCGCGGGGGGACAACAGGAGACGCTCTCCGGTTATTCCGCCGACGCCCGGAGCGGCGCGGCCCGCTCCGGGCGGGTCGGCCCCGGCGAGGCGGCCGCCCGGCACCGGCGGCCTCCTGGCCGCGGGCGTGATGGTGCGTGCCGGGCGGAGCTGCGGTATGATCATCATGCGCTGGTCGACGGAGCAACTCCGAGCAACCGGCACTGCGTTGGTGGTCCAAGGAAAGACGCCCCGCTTCCTGCGGGGAGATGCAGGTGCAAGGCCTGCCCGGCGCTCTCATGAGAGGCCCGGCCCCGCTCCAGCGGGGCCGGGCCTCTCGCGTTCCGTGCCGCGCCCCTCGATCACGCGCGGGCCCGGCCCCGGGTCTCAGACCTGCACGACCGGCTCCCGGGTGAACAGCGCCCCCAGTTCCGGCGCGTTCACCCGGCGGTCGGCCAGGCGCAGCGCCTCCCAGACGGTGACCTGGCTGGCGGTGAGGACCGGCTTGCCGAGCTCCTTCTCCAGGGCGGGGACGTGGGCCGCCGTGCGCAGCGCCGTGTCGGGCAGCAGGACCGCCTCGGCCTCGGGGCGGTCGGCGGACCGGGCCAGCGACCGCACCTCCGCCTCATCCCCGGTGCCGCCCCGGGCGCTGTGGGCGGCGACGACCTCGATGCCGTCCGCGCGCAGGAAGCCGGCGAAGAGGGCGGTGACGTCCTCCGGGGAGGCGGCGCCGACTGCGACCCGGCGCACACCGAGCTCCCGGATCGCGTGCACGAAGGCGAAGGCGGTGGAGGAGGCGGGCATGCCGGCCGTACGGGCCAGGGAGCGGACCTGCTCGTGGGCGCCCTCCCAGCCGTACCCGGAGCTGTCCTCGGTGCTCGCCCACACCACGGCCTCCGCGCCCGCGTGCCGCAGCTCCTGCACCCCCGCCGCGAGCCGCTCCGGCGTGCCCAGGCGGCCGAGCGGGTCCGTCCGGTCCGCGCCCACTCCCGCGTCGGTGCGCATCAGCTCCACCCGGACGTCGCTGCCCAGCAGCTGCTCGATGCGGGAGTAGTCGTCCTCGGCGAAGTGGCCCGGGCAGAGGAATCCCAGTGCTGTCATGTCCACCCTTCCTGCTGCTCTCTCCTCGTCCGGAACGTCCAGCGCGTCCGGTACGTCCGGCGGTGCGGGACCGTGGCGCACCGCCCGGCGAGCGGCACCCGGCACGGCCCCGGGACACGGGTACCCCGTCCGCGGCGGACCGCCCCCACCGTCACCGGGACGGGCCGGTGCGGCTCCCCGCATCCGGGCGGCGGCGCTCCGGCCCGGCGGGTCCAAGGAGCCGTGCGTCGCGCGGAGTTGGCCGCGCGCGGACGACGGACGCCCCCGCCGCCGAACGCGGCCGGCGAGCCAGGCCGGGAGAGGCCCGGACGCCGCCGGGTGCCGCCCGGTCCGGGAGCGGCCCCGGGCCGCGGCGCCGGCCGGGCGGCGTACGCGGCCGAAAAAAATCCGAATAACTCACATGCGTTCGGGTAGCCGCGCGCCCATGGCTGCACCACACAGAACGTCACCCGCCGTCAGAGGCGGTCCCCGGCCCGGGCCCACCCGGCGGTCGCTGCTCGCGGGGGCCGCGGCACTCGGCGCGCTGGGGGCCGCGGGCTGCTCCCGGGTGGCCACGGCCTCGGGCACGGACGGCGGTGATCTGCTGGACCGGCTGCGGGCCCAGGGAGTCGTCCGGCTCGGGATCGCCGGGGAGATCCCCTTCGGTTACATCGACAGGGACGGCCGGCTGACCGGCGAGGCGCCGGAGCTGGCGCGGGTGATCTTCAAACGGCTCGGGGTGGACCGCGTACAGCCGGTGCCGACCGAGTTCGGCTCCCTCATCCCGGGGCTGAACTCGCAGCAGTTCGACGTGGTCGCCGCGGGGATGTACATCAACCCCGACCGCTGTGAGCAGGTGATCTTCTCCGACCCGGACTACCAGATGCTCGACTCCTTCATCGTGCGCAAGGGCAACCCCCTCGGCCTGCACGACTACCGGGACGTGGTGGAGAAGAAGGCGAAATTCGCCACCGGCACCGGCTACGCCGAGATCCAGTACGCGGTGGAGGCCGGGTACGAGGAGGGCGACATCCTCATCGTCCCCGACCAGGTGGCCGGGCTGAACGCCGTGGAGGCCGGGCGCGTCGACGTCTTCGCCGGCACCGCGCTGACCACCCGGGAGGTGGTGAAGAAGTCGGCGAAGGCGGAGGTGACCGAGCCGTTCAGGCCGCTCGTCGACGGCAAGCCGCACGTCGACGGGGGCGGCTTCGCCTTCCGGCGCACCGAGACCGCGCTGCGGGACGCCTTCAACGCCGAGCTGCGCGAGCTGAAGAAGAGCGGGGAGCTGCTCCGCATCCTGCGGCCGTTCGGGTTCACCGAGGCGGAGATGACCGATCTGACCGCGAAGGAGCTGTGCGGCGGATGACCTCGGGACTGTGGGAACTGGTACTCCAGGGCGTCTGGGTCACGATCCAGCTGCTCGTCCTGAGCGCGCTGCTGGCGACGGCGGTCTCCTTCGTGGCCGGTGTCGCGCGCACCCACCGGCTGTGGATCGTCCGCTTCCTGGCGGGCCTCTACACCGAGGTGTTCCGCGGCACCTCCGCGCTGGTCATGATCTTCTGGGTCTTCTTCGTGCTGCCGCCGGCCTTCGGCTGGCAGCTCGTGCCGCTGTGGGCGGGCACCCTCGCGCTGGGGCTGACCTACGGGGCGTACGGCGCGGAGATCGTGCGCGGCGCGCTCTCGGCGGTCGATCCGGCGCAGCAGGAGGGCGGGATCGCGCTCAGCTTCACGCCCTGGCAGCGGATGCGCCTGATCCTGCTGCCGCAGGCGGTGCCGGAGATGATCCCGCCCTTCTCCAACCTGCTGATCGAGCTGCTCAAGGGCACCGCCCTGGTGTCGATCATGGGCATGGGCGACCTGGCGTTCAGCGGCAACCTGGTGCGCCTCGCGCTCCAGGAGAGCGCCGAGATCTACACGTACGTGCTGCTCGTCTACTTCGTGATCGCCTTCCTGCTGACGCGGGTGATGCGCGGTCTGGAGAAGCGGCTGAAGGCGGGCGTGGGCAAGGCGCCCGCGCCCCGGACGGAGAAGGCCGCGGCCCAGCCCGCCGGGGCCGGGGGTGGTCTGCGGTGAACTGGGACTGGAACGCGGTGGCCGACTTCATGCCGCACTTCTGGGACGGCCTGCTGGTCACCCTGGAGATCCTGGTGCTCGGCTCGCTGATCTCGTTCGTGCTGGGCCTGGTGTGGGCGCTGCTGTCGCGGCTGCCGAGCCGCTGGGTGCGGTGGCCGGTCGGGGCCGTCACGGAGTTCGTCCGGAACACGCCGCTGCTGGTGCAGCTCTTCTTCCTCTTCTACGTGCTGCCCGAGTGGGGCCTGACCTTCTCCGCGCTGACCACCGGCGTGATCGGCATCGGCCTGCACTACTCGACGTACACGATGCAGGTCTACCGGGCCGGCATCGAGGCGGTGCCGGCCGGCCAGTGGGAGGCCGCGACGGCGCTGAACCTGCCGCGCCTGCGGACCTGGACGGCGGTGATCCTGCCGCAGGCCGTCCGCCGGGTGGTGCCGGCCCTCGGCAACTACGTGATCTCCATGCTGAAGGACACACCGCTGCTGATGGCGATCACCGTGCTGGAGATGCTCGGCGAGGCACGGCTGTTCTCCCAGCAGAACTTCCACTTCACCGAGCCGCTGACGGTGATCGGCGTGGCCTTCGTCGTCATCTCCTACCTGGCCTCCCTTCTTCTGCGCACCCTGGAGCGACGCCTTGTCCCTTGACACCCGTGACACCGACCCCCGCCCCGGAACCGGACCCGAGCGGCACACGCGTGAGCTGGTGCGGCTGGAACAGGTCAGCAAGCGGTTCGGCGACCGGACGGTGCTCGACCGGCTCGACTTCTCCGTGGACGCCGGCAAGCACGTCACCCTGATCGGGCCCTCCGGGTCGGGCAAGACCACGATCCTGCGGCTGCTGATGACCCTGGCCAAGCCCGACGAGGGCACGATCACCGTCGACGGCCGCACGCTGTACCCGGCGCCCGAGAAGCAGGTCCGGGAGATCCGCAAGAACATCGGCATGGTGTTCCAGCAGTTCAACCTGTTCCCGAACATGTCGGTGCTCAGGAACATCACCGAGGCGCCGGTCACCGTCCTCGGCATGTCGAAGGACGCCGCCGAGGAGCGGGCGCGGGAACTGCTGGAGCTGGTCGGGCTCAGCGAGCACCTGGACAAGCGCCCGGGCCAGCTCTCCGGCGGCCAGCAGCAGCGGGTGGCGATCGCCCGGGCGCTGGCCATGCGGCCCCAGGTGCTGCTGCTGGACGAGGTGACCTCGGCGCTGGACCCGGAACTGGTGGCCGGGGTGCTGGACGTGCTGCGGGACATCGCCCGCTCGACGGACATCACCATGCTCTGCGTGACCCACGAGATGAACTTCGCCCGGGACATCTCGGACCAGGTGCTGATGTTCGACTCGGGTCGGGTGATCGAGGCCGGTCCGCCGGAGAAGATCTTCAGCGATCCGGAGCACGACCGGACCCGGGAATTCCTCAGCGCGGTGCTCTGAGGCGGCCGCCGCGCGCGCCGGGCGCCGGGGCCCCGCGCCGGGGCCCCGCGCCGGGGCCCCGGCCTCGCCGGCACCCGCCCCCGGCGCGGACCGGCCACGGGACGTATGGGACGGGAGAGGCGCTGAGCGGGGCCGGCTGCGCGCACGGATGTGAGGAGGCGTGGCGCGACCGGGTCCAGCGTGCCCTCGCCCGGGTGGTCGGAAGCACCCCCTGGGACCAGGTAGTATTTACCTCGTCGCCGGCCGCGGAAAGCGGAAGGCGGGAGTCATGCGCCGCTAGCTCAGTTGGTTAGAGCAGCTGACTCTTAATCAGCGGGTCCGGGGTTCGAGTCCCTGGCGGCGCACAGATGAGGGGCCCTCGCTTCACGCGGGGGCCCCTCTGTTCGTGCCGCGACCCGGCGTCAGAAGGTGACGTCCGAGCAGGCGTAGAACGCGTTGCCCGTGTCGGCGATCGTCCACACCGCGAGGATCACGTGGCGCCCGCTCAGCCCGGACGGCAGCGTGCCGCTGTGGGAGAGCGTGGACGGCGGCCGCTGGCCGTTGTACGGCACCGTCAGGAACGGCGTCAGGTTGAGGTCGGACCGGGCCAGGTTGTGGTTCTGGTTCCAGCCCGGCTTGGTCACGTAGTACTTGAAGTCGGTCGTGGCGTGCATGGCGGTGAACTGCCACCGGAAGGTGTAGCTCTGGCCGCCGGTCACCTTGGTGGCGGGCCAGGCGCCGCCCGAGGGCGTGCGCGGGCTGTCGAGCTGGGCGAAGCCGACGTTGTTCGCGGAACAGATCCGTCCGTCGGCCGGTCCCGCGGCCGGGAAGCCCTTGGGGCCCTCGACGCTCTGCGGCTCCCACTGGATGGCGCCGCAGTTGGTGACCGTGCCGTTCTGGCAGAGCTTCTGCCGGCTGATGGGGAGGTCGGTGTAGCCGTGGCCGCTGGCACCACCGGACGAGAGCACAAGGGCTCCGGTGGTCGCCAGTCCCACCACGGCGGCGGACAACTTGGTCCTGGTACGCATGCTGCCGCTCCTGCAGACGTGGGGATTCAGTGAGCCGTGCAGGTCTAGACCAAGTCTCAGATTATGGGGACGTCTTGAACATGTCCATACCAATAGCGGGCCGGATTTCACCGGCTGTTTCCCCGCCCCGGGGCGGCCCCGGCCACCAGGGGCCGACCTCAGGTCCCGGCCTCCCCCCGTCCCGCGCAGAAGGCCACCGTCAGGTCCCTCACCAGGATCTTCCTGTCGTAGTCGTCGAGCTCCACCAGCCCGCGCGTGGTCAGCCGGGTCACCGTGTCCTCCACCGAGTCCACGACCGAGGTGAGCACGTGCGCCCGCTGCTCGGCGTCCAGGGCGGCGATCCGGCGGCGGTGCATCGCCGCGGCGACCTCCGGCGCGTACTCCACCCGCGCCGGGCGCACCGAGAACACCTCCAGCCCCACCGGGGCCGTGTCCTGCGCCACCAGCCGGGTCAGCGCCTCACCGGCCGCCTCCGCCGCGCCCGGCCCGCCGCCCGGCATCCCCACCGGCACCCGGGCGAGCGCCGCCTCGACGCACTCGCGCAGATACGTCTCGTGGTCGTCGACGGCGAGCGCGGCCCGCGCGGTGTCCCGCACCCGCCACACCACCAGCGTCACCACGGTGAGCGGCACCCCGTTGCGGTCGGCCGCGGGCATCGGCTCGCTGCGCCAGTGCCGCAGCCGTACGTCGACCCGGCGGCGCAGCAGCAGCGGGTTGACCCACATCAGGCCGGTGCGCCGCACGGTCCCCCGGTACCGGCCGAACAGGCCGAGCACCCAGGCCCGCCCGTTCCGCCCCCGGGCCAGTCCGCCCAGGCCGAACAGGCCGAGCGCGCCCGCCCCCGCGTACGCCGCCCACTGGGCCGCGCCCAGCCCGGCGCCGGGCGACGCCGGCACCGCCGCGAGGGGCGCCAGGACACCCGCCCACCAGGAGGTGACCAGGCAGCCGGCCGCGCCGCAGGCCCCGGCGAACACGCCCGCCGCGCCCGGCAGCACCCGGGCCGGACGCTCCACCAGCTCCGGGTCGACCTCCACCACGGGTGCGGGCCGGGCGGCCGCCGGGCGGCGCAGCCGGGGCTGCTCCCCCGTGCCCTGCCGCCGGGCCACGACCGCGGGCCGCAGCGGCACCGGCGCCGGACGGGGATCGTCGCGGAAGAGCAGGTGGACGGGGATCTCGGTGGTGGCCTCGTTCCGGATGAGCCGCCCGGACCGGGCCCCCTCCGCCGGGCCGCCGGACTCGGGCGGGTGTGACGTGGTCGTACTCATGCGTGCTCCAGCCTCCGCGCCAGACGCGTCATGAACGGGTGAGCGACCGGGGCGTCCGCGCGGCAGCGGCGAGTGGCCGCGCGGGCCCCGGGTGGTTCAGGAGAAGATCCGCCGCCAGGTCTCCGGCCCCGGAAAGCCGTCCGCCGCGCCGCCCCGCCAGCCCTGGGCGCGCTGGAACGCCTCGACGGCCCGCCGGTCCGCCTCGCCCCAGCGGGGCCCGGGCCCGGCGGTGTAGTGCGCGCCGAACCCCTTCCTCACGAGCTGCCGCCCCAACCGGGTGACATGGGCGTTGTGCGCCCCCGGACGGAACATCGCGCGGCCCGGATAGCCGGGCACCCCGTGCGAGGAGGGCGCCCCGCTTCCGTCCGGGACCCGCGCCGCCTCCCCCGGGACCGGTGCTTCCGGCGGGGACCCCGCGGCCGGCGCGCCGTGCTGCGCCGTCGCGGCGGCCGTGGTGGCCGCGGTGGCCGTGAGGCCCTTGTAGCGGTAGGGCAGGAAGCCGGCGGAGTTGCTCCAGTAGGCGTACGGCGTGGTCTGCCGGCGGGTGTGCGGGGGTGTCTGCTCGTAGGCGGTGTACTGGGTGTGCGCGGAGTCCGTCCAGCCGCCGAAGATCACCACGTGGGAGCCGTTCTGCGGGTCGGACGGATTGTGGAAGAGCAGGATGTCGCCGGGCTGGAGCTCCTCCTTGGTGATGCGGTCCGCGTACTGGCCGAGGCTGCCCGTCCACTCGTTCCCGGGCAGGCTCCAGGCCATCGAGACATAGCCCGAGCAGTCCTGCCGGTAGCCGTCGGTCCAGTAGGCGGTCATGCTGTACGGCACCTTGGCGGTGACCCATGTCTGCGCCCGCTCGATGATCTGCGCGCGGGTCGTCGCGGGGACGACCGCCCCGGCCGTCGGCCGGGGTGCCCCTGAGCCGGCGCCGTGCAGCGGGGCCGTGCCGCCCTGCGGGGTCCCGGGCTCGTCACCGGTGGGCGCGCCCGGCCGGTAGGGGGCGTGGGCGGCGGCCGGGGCCGCGGCGGCGGGAGCCGCGCCCAGGGCGGCGCCGGCCGCCGCGGCGGCGGTGGCCGCGATCAGCGCGCGGTGCGCGGCCGGGTGGCCGGGGGCCCGGCCGGCCGGGGACCGGGCGGAGAACGGCAGGACGCGCCGCCAGTGCCGGCAGCCCGGGCAGTCGCAGTCGCTCGCGGGATCGATCTCTTCGAATACCGGCGTCCTCATGCGACCTACCTCACACTCCCGGTGGACATGTCCGCTTTGGTGCACGAGCGCCAGTTTTCCAACTGTCTTCCCGGCGCGCATGTTGACGGGCCGAATGATGTACGGGGGCGGTCCGCGCCCCCGGGGGCCCGGCGGGCGGTGGTCGGGAGCACCCCGCGGGGTCGGGTAAAGTTAAGACGTCAGCAGGCGCCGCTAGCTCAGTTGGTTAGAGCAGCTGACTCTTAATCAGCGGGTCCGGGGTTCGAGTCCCTGGCGGCGCACCGACAGCCGAAGGCCCCTCGCACACGCGAGGGGCCTTCGGCGTCCCCGGCGGGTGCCTCACCGGCCGGTTCCGGTCAGATACGCGGAGACGACCACGTTCGCCGTGCAGCCGCCGGGGGTGTCGCCGCAGGTGATCAGCCGCAGTCCGGCCCGTCCCGTCTCGCGCCGCCCGTGCGCCTGGTGGGCGGCGAAGCGGTCGCGGTCGAGGACCTCGACGTCGTCCACGGTGAACTCGGCGGCTCCGGCGCCGTCCCGGAGCACCCGGATGGTGTCGCCCGGCTTCAGCGTGCTCACCTCGTGGAAGACGGCGGGGCGTGTCCCGGTGCCGGTGCGCCCCACCAGCAGCGCGGTGCCGGCCGCGCCCGGGGCCGGGCCGGCGGCGTACCAGCCGACCGTGCGGGGCAGGCCGGGGGGCGGCGGGTCGAGGGCGCCGCGGGCGTCGAGTCCGCGGGCCGTCACCGGGGCCTGGATGCCGAGGCCGGGGATGTCCAGGCGCCGTGGGGGCGCCGTGCCGAGCGGCCGGTGCGCCGGCGGCAGTTCCACATCGGGCGGGCGGCCGGCCGCCGCCATGTCGCCGGTGGCCGGTCCGAGCGGGCCGCTCTCCGGCAGGGCGGTGGTGTTCCGGCCCCACAGCCACAGCCCGAGCAGCAGCGCCGCCCAGGCGACGCCGGTCACGAGCCGGCCGGTGCCGCGGGGGCGTGCCCGGCCGGGCCTGGTGACGCTGGGTGATCCCATCGTGAACCTCCCGTCGTCCGGAGACTCTCCCGGGCGTCCGCGCCCCGCATCCGGTGCGGGGCGCGGGTGCGCCGAACGGGTGACGACGGGCGGTGGCCGGTGTCAGATCCGGTCGACGAGGTCCGCGATGGAGTCCACCACCTGGGACGGCCGGTAGGGGAAGTCCTCGATCCGCCCGGGGGCGGTCAGACCGGTCAGCACCAGGAAGGTCTGCATCCCGGCCTCGATCCCGGCCAGCACGTCGGTGTCCATGCGGTCGCCGATCATCGCGCTGGTCTCGGAGTGGGCGCCGATGGCGTTGAGCCCGGTGCGCATCATCAGCGGGTTGGGCTTGCCCGCGAAGTAGGGGCTCTTGCCGGTCGCCTTGGTGATGAGCGCGGCCACCGCTCCGGTCGCGGGGAGCGGCCCCTCGGTGGAAGGCCCGGTCTCGTCGGGGTTGGTGCAGATGAACCGGGCGCCGTCGTTGATGAGGCGCACCGCCTTCGTCATGGCCTCGAAGGAGTAGGTGCGGGTCTCGCCGAGGACGACGTAGTCCGGGTCGTGGTCGGTCAGGACGTACCCGATGTCGTGCAGGGCGGTGGTCAGGCCGGCCTCGCCGATGACGTACGCCGAGCCGCCGGGCCGCTGGTCGTCGAGGAACTTGGCGGTGGCCAGCGCCGAGGTCCAGATGGCCTCGATCGGCACCTCCAGGCCCATGCGGCGCAGCCGGGCGTGCAGGTCGCGCGGGGTGTACATGGAGTTGTTGGTCAGGACCAGGAAGGGCCTGCCGGACTCGCGCAGCCTCTTGAGGAAGGCGTCGGCCCCGGGGATCGGCACTCCCTCGTGGATGAGGACGCCGTCCATGTCGGTGAGCCACGATTCGATGGGCTTGCGGTCTGCCATGTGCTGCGAACTCCTGGCGTGCGTACGGACAAGAGACAGGGGCGCCGGGACCACGGCGTACCGACGCCCCCAGCCTAGTCAGGACAGCGCCTGGTCAGGGAAGCACGGCGACCTTGATCCCGTCGATCGTCCAGTACCAGTTGTTCGCCCCGGTGTACCGGAAACGGAAGCTCACGTTCGAAGCTCCGGCGGGGACGGGGACGGTCAGCGACCGGGGCTGCGAGACGACGTCGGAGGTGTAGCTCTCGACGACGGTGGGCGTGCCGCCATTGAAGGAGGCCAGGACCTGGGCGGTCTGGCCGCCCTCCTGCCGGTAGTGGGTGGTGAAGTCCAGCCGGACCGCCGAGGCGCCGCCGACCGCGTACGCCGGGGTCACCAGGGTCGAGTCGTAGATGCCGGAGAAGGTCTTGTCGGCCCACTCGTCGGAGTCGGCGACCGCGAACACGCCGCGCGAGCGGACGTTCAGCTCCCGGGACTGGTCGCGCTGGGCGCGGGACCAGAACTCGTCGGTGGCGAACGCCCAGCCGCGCCACTCGGTCACCCCGCCGGTGCCCATGGCGTTGCCGATCACGGACCAGCCGCTGGGCGGGGTGTGGGTGAAGCCGAGGACGGAGGCCGGGATGCCGGTCTCGTCGACGCGGGCCGAGAGGGAGCCGTACAGCGCGTCGAAGGGGTCGGCGGAGCGCTCCTGGATCGGCTTGCCGTCCAGGCCCCAGGCGGGGTCGACGGGGATGCCGAGCTGTTTGAGGACGGTGGGGACGACGTCGACGAGCCGGGTGTCGATCGGGCGGGCGCCGGCGGCGATGCCCGGGCCGGTGGCGAGGACGAAGGTGCGGCGCTCCTCGATCGCGGACCCGCCGTGGCCGCCCGCGTCCAGGTGGCCGTGGTCGGTGGTGACGATGACGGTCCAGCGCTCGGTGGCGTAGGTGGGGCGGGCCTTGATCGTGGCGCGCAGGCGGCCGACGTAGGCGTCCTGCGTCGCGATCGCGTTCAGGTACGCCTGGCCGGCCGCGCCCTGGTTGTGGCCGACGATGTCGGTCTGGCCGAAGTAGACGAACAACACGTCCGGGTTCTGGTCGCGCAGGACGGCCTCGGTCTGGGCGGCGATGGTGGCGTCGTGCGCGGCGTAACCGTCGGCGTCGCCGTCAAGGACCAGGGTGGCGTCCGCGCCCGGGGTGACGGTGCCCTGGGTGTCCAGGGGCTTCCAGTCGACGGCGGCGTACGTGGACAGCCCGGGCCGCACCTGGGCCAGGCGGGCCAGCAGGCCCGGGTAGCGGGTGTAGTCCTTGCCCGTGAAGCTGTTGTCCTTGACGCCGTGCTTGTCGGGCCAGACACCGGTGGAGACGGTGGACCAGCCGGGCCCGGAGGAGGTGGCGGCCATCGGGTTGGCGTACAGCAGGGAGGTGCCGTACGTCCCCTCGCTCATCATGGCCTTCAGGTGCGGCGCGTTGGCCGCGTCGATGCGGTCGTGGCGCAGGCCGTCCATGCCGATGACCAGGACCTTGTCCTTGCTGGTGCCGTTCGGCAGCGCGGGCGCGGCGTACGCCGGGGCGGCGGCGGTGACCGCGCCGAGGGCGGCGGTGGCGGCCGTGACGGTCGTGGCGGCCAGGACGGTACGGCGGGTGGGGTGACGGGACGACACGTGATACTCCGGTGGCGTAGGGGTATGCGGTGGTCGTGCTGGGGCGGTGCGGTGGTCGCGCTGCGGTGGTGCGGTGGTCGCGCTGCGGTGGTGCGGTGGTCGCGCTGCGGTGGTGCGGGTGATCCGGACGGGTGCGGGTGATCCGGAAGGGACTCAGCCGCCGGTGGCCGACTTCCAGGCCTCGATGTGGGACGACAGGTTGCTGGCGATGGCGGCCCAGTCGGGTTCGAAGACCTCCACGCCGTCCATCAGCTCGGCGAGCGCGCGGGCGTCGGCATCGGTGGCCTCGACGTCCCGGCGGGCCGCGAAGCCGCCGCCGATCTCGCTGACCTGCGCCTGCGCCTTCCGTCCGAGCAGGTGGTCCAGGAGCTTGCGGCCGTTCTCGCCGTGCGGGGCCCCGGTGACCAGGCCGGCCGCGTACGGCAGGGCGAAGGTGGTGGGCTCGCCGTGCTCCCGGGCCGGGAACCAGATGCCGAGGTTCGGCATGGTCTTGGACTGGGCGTAGTTCATCTGGACGTCGCCGTTGGCGACGAGCAGTTCGCCCTTGTCGACCTTGGGGGCGAGTTTGCCGGTGGACGCGGACGGGCCGACGTTGTTGGCCTGGAGCTTCCCGAGGTACTCCATGGCCTGCTTCTCGCCGCCGAAGTCGTGCATGGCCTTGATGAGGACGGCGGTGCCGTCGCCGGCGACGCCCGGGGTGGAGTACTGGAGCTTGTTGCGGTACTTCCCGTCGAGCAGTTCCTCCCAGGTGGTGGGGGGCCGCTTCAGCTCCTTCTTGTTGTAGACGAACCCGAAGTAGTTGTTCACGACGGCGGTCCAGGTGCCGTTCGCGGCCTTGCCGGCGCCGTCGACCTGGTCGGCGCCCTCGGGGGTGTACTTCTGGAGCAGGCCCTTGCCGTCGGCCTGCTGGATGAAGGGCGGGAGGGTGACGAGGACGTCGGCCTGCGGGTTGGCCTTCTCGCGGACGGCGCGCTGCACCATCTCTCCGGAGCCGCCCTCGACGTACTCCACCCTGATGCCGGTCTCCTTCTCGAAGTCGGCGAAGACGCGGTCGTACCAGCCGTCGCCGTTCTCGCCCTTGAGGCCGTCGGCGCTGTAGACGGTGACCACCTTCTCGTCGGAGGCGGCGGAGCCGGCACCGCAGGCGGTGAGGGGGAGGGCGAGGACACAGAGGGCGGCGAGCGGCTTGCGGGCCTTCGCGGGCATGGCTTTTCCGGGCATGACTTCTCCGGGCATGGCGGGATGGACTCCTGGGACGGGAGGGGCGGGGTCGCGGTACGCCGTGGTCGGCGGTACGCCGTGGTCAGCGGTACGAGGCTCGGGTGCGGACGCGGGAGACCGCGAGCAGCACCAGCAGGGTCGCCGCCATCAGGACCACGGCGACGGCGGAGCCGGTGAACAGGGCGCCGCGGTCGGTGGCCGCGTGGACGAGGACCGGCAGCGGGGTCCAGTCGGGCGGGTACAGCATCATCGTGGCGCTCAGCTCGCCCATCGACAGGGCGAAGCACAGGCCGGCCGCGGCGGTCAGGGACGGCAGCAGCAGCGGCAGCTTCACGCGCCACAGGACGTGGGCGGGACTGGCGCCGAGGGACGCGGCGGCCTGTTCGTAGGCCGGGTCCAGGCGGGCGAGCGCCGCGGACACCGACTGGTGGGCGAAGGCGGTGACCAGCACGGCGTGGGCCGTGATCACGATCCAGCGGGTGCCGTTGAGCAGGAACGGCGGCTGGGAGAAGGCGACCAGGATCGCCAGGCCCACGACGACGGAGGGCACGGCGACCGGCAGCACGAACAGGGCGTCCATCACCTTGCGGTGCCGCTTCCTCAGCGCGGCGGCGGCGAGCGCGGCCCAGGTGCCGGCGGTCAGCGCGAGCAGGCTGGCGGTGACGGCGGTGACCAGGCTGGTGGTGAGCGCCCGGAGGGCCTCACCGCGGGTGGCGGCCTGGTAGTGGGCGGTGGTGAAGCCGGAGGGCAGGACGCCGGACCAGTGGGTGGCGAAGGAGGCGCCGAGGACGACGAGGAGGGGGAGGGCGAACAGGGGCAGGAAGAGGACGAGGAAGACCGCCCACACGGCCCACCTCGCGCTGCGGCTATGCACCAGCACGACGGCTCACCACCCGGTACAGGCCGTACAGGCCCACGGAGATCAGGACGTTGACGACGGCGACGACGCAGGCGCCCGGGTAGTCGGACTCCAGGATCGCCTTGCCGTAGACGAGCATCGGCAGGGTCGTGACGCCCTTGGCGCCGGTGAACAGGACGATGCCGAACTCGTTGAGGCACAGGACGAGGACGAGGCTGCCGCCGGCGGCGAGCGCGGGCAGCGCCTCGGGCAGGACGACCTGCCGGACGATGCGGGGCGCGCGGGCGCCGAGCGAACTGGCCGCCTCGATCTGGGCGGTGTCCACCTGGGAGAACGCGGCGAGCAGCGGGCGCATCACGAACGGCGTGAAGTACGTGATCTCGGCGAGCAGCACGCCCCAGGGCGTGGTGAGGAACCGGAAGGGCCCCTCGGCGGCGCCCGTCACGTCCGTCCACAGGCCGTTGGCCATGCCGGCCGAGCCGTAGATGAACAGCAGGGCCAGTGTGATCAGGAAGGACGGGAAGGAGAGGAAGACGTCGATGAAGCGGGACACCGCCCGCGCGCCCGGGAACGGCACGAACGCGATGACCAGCGCGAGGACGAACCCGAGGACCAGGCAGCCGGCGGTCGATCCCGCCGCCAGCCACACGGTGGTCCACAGCGCCTCCCGGAACGCCTCGGAGGCGAACACGTCGGCGTACGGCTGGACGGAGGTGCCGCCGGTGCCGGGCCGGAAGGACTGCCGGACGACCAGGGCGAGGGGGTAGAGGAAGACGAGGCCCAGGAGGGCGACCGGGGGCAGGGCCCACACCCACGCCGGAACCCCCGCCCGCTTGCCGGGGGCGGGCAGGCCGAGGGTCGCGCTAGCAGCCATGGCCGACCGCCTCGGCGGGCTCGTCGGACGGGTCGGCGGGTGTCCCGGCCGGGTCGGTGGCTTTCCCGGACGGTCCCGTGGGTGTCCCGGCCGGGTCGGTGGGCTTGTCGGCCGGTCCGGCGGGTGTCCCGGCCGTTTCGGCGGGGTCCCCGGCCGGTCCGGTGCGGTCCCCGGCCGGCCCGGCGGGCCTGCCGGCCGCTCCGGTGGCCTCCCCGGCCGCTTCGGCGGGCAGCAGGACCGCGTCCTCGGGGGCGAAGTGCAGGGTCACCGTGTCGCCGAGGGCGGGAGGGGTCCGCAGTTCGCGCAGGTCGGCCATGACACGGTGGCCGGCGACGTCGACGTACAGCCGGTGGGTGGCGCCGCGCCACTGGATCTCGGCGACCGTGCCGGAGAGCCGGTTGGGACCGTCGCCGAGGCCGATGAGGTGCGGCCGGACGCACAGGGTGGCCCGCGCGCCGGGCGCGGCGCCCGCCGTGCCGACGGCCAGCCGGGTGCCGCCGAGGGTCACTCCCCCGGTGCCGCCGACCGTCACCGGCAGCAGGTTGGCGCTGCCGACGAAGGACGCGGTGAACGCGTTCGCCGGGGCCCGGTACAGCTCCTGCGGGGTGCCGCAGGCCTGGAGGCGGGCCCTGTCCATCACCGCAATCCGGTCGGCGAGCGTGAGCGCCTCGAGCTGGTCGTGGGTGACGTACAGGATCGACACCTCGGGCAGTTCGCGGTGGAGGCGGGCCAGTTCGGCGAGCATCCCGGAACGCAACCGCGCGTCGAGCGCGGACAGCGGCTCGTCCAGGAGGAGGACGGCGGGGCGGATGGCGAGGGCGCGGGCGATGGCGACGCGCTGCTGCTGGCCGCCGGACAGCTCGCGCGGGTGGCGGCGGGCGTAGGCGGCCATGCCGGTCATCTCCAGCGCCTCGGCGACGCGCGCACGGATCTCGGACCTGTCCGCCTTGCGGGCCTTGAGCCCGAACGCCACGTTGTCCTCGACCCGCATGTGCGGGAAGAGGGCGTACTGCTGGACGACCATGCCGATGCCGCGCCGGTGGGGCGGGAGGTCGGTGACGTCCCGGTCGCCGAGGTGGACCCGCCCCGAGGCGGGCCGGACGAACCCGGCGACCGCCCGCAGCGCGGTGGTCTTGCCGGATCCGGACGGCCCGAGCAGCGCCATGACCTCGCCGGGGGCGACGGTCAGGTCGAGGGCGTCGAGGACGACGTTGCCGTCGTAGGCGACGGTGACCGCGTCGAAGCGGATGCCGCCGGCTGCGCTGGTGGCCATCAGCCGGCCCCTCGCAGGAGGGCGGGCAGGCCGGCGACGGAGTCGAGGACGTGGGTGGCGCCCGCCTCGCGGAAGGCGTCGTCCCCGTGCGCCCCGGTGCGCACGCCGGCGACCAGGCCGGCCCCGGCGCGCACCCCGCTGAGCACGTCGTAGGAGGTGTCGCCGACGACGGCGACCTGCGCCACGTCCTCGGCGGCCTTGGTGCGCAGGAACGCCTCCAGCACCATGTCGGGATACGGCCGTCCGCGCCCGCCCGCGTCGGCGGGGCACAGGGTGAGCGGCACCAGGCCCTGCCAGCCGAGGGCGCCGAGGATCGCGTCCTGGGTGACGCGGGCGAACCCGGTGGTCAGGACGACGGTCCGGCCCTGGGCGGTCAGTTCCTCGATGGTCTCGCGGGCGCCGGGGACGGGGGCGATCAGGCCGCCGTCGACGAGTTCGCCGTACGCCTTCTCGAAGGCGGCGTTGGCGCGCCGGGCGCGGTCCTCGTCGCCGAACAGGTGCCGGAAGACGGAGATCTTGGACTCGCCCATGGTGGCGCGGACGTGGGCGAGCTTCCCGGCGTGGTCGTCGGTGCCGGGTTCGACGCCCAGTTCCCGGGCGGCGGCGTCGAAGGCGCGCTCGACGAGGCCGCCGTCGGCGACGGTGGTGCCGGCCATGTCGAGGACGACGAGGCGGATGTCGGTCGTGGTCATGAGGGTGTCACCAGCCCAGTTCGTTCGCGGTGGTCTCGGCTATCGCGGGCGAGCAGGTCATGCCGCGCCCGCCGGGCCCGGTGACCAGCCACACGCCCTCGCGCACCCGCTGCCGGTGCACGACCCGGCTCGGGTCGGTGCACTGGGCGTAGACGCCGGCCCAGCGGCGCCGGATCCTCGGCAGGGGGCGGCCGAGGAGGGACTCGACGACGCCGGTGAGGTGCTCGTAGGGGTCTTCGAGGGTGTCGAAGGCGAAGGGGTGCTCGTACTCGTGAGTGTCGCCGATGGTCAGGCCGCCGTCGGCGCGCTGCACCATGAGGAGCTGCATCTTGTGCTCCGCGGCCGTGGCCGGCTGCGGCTGCCGCGCGTTGAGCTCGTCCAGGGCGGGCGAGCGGTAGGCGGGGTAGTAGCGGAAGCTGTCGGCGTCGGCGACCGAGGTGGTCAGCGGCTCGCCGAGCGGGTCGGTCTGCATCATCTGGAGGCGGACGCGGCGCACGGGCAGGTCCGGCCCGGCCAGTTCGCGGACGAGGCCGCCGAGCCAGGCCCCGGTGCACAGGACGACGGCGTCGCCGGTGTGGACGTCACCGTGGTCGTCGCGGACGGCGTGCTCGCCGACGACGTCGCGCACCTCACGGCCGGGCAGGAAGGTGTAGCCCGGGGACTTCAGCAGCTCGGCGCGGAGGGCACGCTGGGCGGTGCGCGGCTCCACGGCCGCGTCCCGCTCGCAGTACAGGGCCGCGTCGAACGCGCCGCGCAGGGCGGGGTTCAGGGCGCGGGCCTCGTCGGCGGTGAGCAGCTCGTAGCCGCGGGCGGCGGCGTCCGGGCGGGCCACGGCGGCCTCGGCGACGGCCCGTTCGAGGTCGCCGCGGAGGGGGGTGAGGGAGCCGTTGGGGCGGAAGCCGAGGGCCGGGACCCGGCCGCCGATCTCCTCCCACAGCTCCCGGGCCCGCAGCGCGGTCTCCAGCTCCTCGCCGCCCGCCCGGCCGCTCACCCAGATCTGGCCGAAATTGCGCAGTGACGCGCCCCGTGCCTCCGTCTCGCGTTCGATCTGTACGACCTCGTGGCCGCGCTCCACCGCATGCCAGGCGTGCAGGGTGCCCACCACGCCGGCTCCGACGACTATCACTCTCACGTCCGTCACATTCCTTGGTGTCGAGGAACCGGAAGAATCCGGCCGTCAACGAGAGCGTGAACTGGGCATCACGTTTGGGCTAGACCCGTTATCTTTTCGTGATCCGCAGGGGCGGGCGAAAGGGCTCGAAAAGGGGCGATTTTCAGCCGCTCAGATGCGTGGTGAACGAGAAGCGGTCGCCCCGGTAGAGCGTGCGCACCCGCTCCAGCGGGCGGCCCTCGGTGTCCCGGGAGACGCGGTGGATGAGCAGCATCGGCAGGGCGGGCGGGGTGCCGACGAGGAGGGCTTCGCGCGGGGTGGCGAGGACGGTCTCGATCCGCTCGTCGGCGTCGCCGAAGGCGATGCCCTGGCCGGTCAGATAGGCGTAGAAGGAGGAGTCGGGGTCGAAGTCCCGGTCCAGGTGCGGCACCCGGGCCACGGCCACGTACGTGCTCTCCAGGCCGACCCGCTCCTCGTCGGCGAGCAGCACGCGCTCCAGGTGCCAGACGGGTTCGCCGCGCTCGAGTCCGGTCTCGGCGGCGAGCGCCCCGGGGCAGGGGAAGCGGTCGAGCGTGACGAGCGTACGGCCGGGAGTACGGCCCTGGCGCCGGACGCCCTCGGTGTAGCTGGCCAGCGCCAGCGGCTGCTCCAGCTTGGGGCCGGCGACCACCGTGCCGCGCCCCTGCCGCCGCAGCTTGCCCTCCAGCACCAGCTCCCGCACGGCCTGCCGGACGGTCTCGCGGGCGACGCCGTACCGCTCGGCCAGGTCGCGTTCGGTGGGGATGAGGCCGCCCTCCCCCAGCTCGCCGACGAGCCGGTCGATGCGTGCCTTCACGGCGTAGTACTTCGGGACGCGGCCGTGCTCCGGGATGCCGGAGCGGACGGGGGCGCCGGGGGCCTGGTCGTTCGGGTAGTCCACGCAGGGATGGTCGCAGACGGGGGTTGCCGGGGGCCGAGGTGGCCGGTGG